>CAYUME010000582.1:0-3888 GCA_964445475.1 uncultured Planctomycetia bacterium | reverse complement strand
CAACCGGTACTACTATTATCGGGCGGACTTGCTCGTTTTGATAAACAAGAAGCGACGGGTGGGGAAGCCGGTCAGGCGGGAAGGGCCTCCACCCGGTCCGCCCGGCACACAAGGGAAAAGAGGGATTGGCGTGGCGGGCGCTAACCGGACGGTCGGGCGGCGGGATCGGCGGACGGACGGGCCTCGCGGTCGACCCGCACCTCCCCCAGCGCTTCGCTGACTCGGGACACGCCCCGCACCTGGAGCCCCTCGACGGCGGGAAGCCCCCGCAGACTGTCGGCAGGAACCAGCGCCCGGGTGAAACCGAGCCGGCGCGCCTCCGCAAGCCGCGCCGCCACCTGCGCCACCGGACGCACCTCCCCCGCCAGCCCCAGCTCGCCCATCACGACAAGGTCCGCCGGCAACGGCGCGTTCCGGTAGCTCGACGCCACCGCCATCGCGACGCCCAGGTCCGCCGCGGGCTCCTCCACCGTCACGCCCCCCACCACGCTCACGTACACGTCCTGCATGCCGAGGGAAAGACCGCACCGGCGCTCCAGCACGGCGAGCGTCATCGCCACGCGGTTGAAGTCCGCCCCGCTCACCCGCCGGGCCGGGGTCCCGTAGTTGGCCCGCGCCGTGAGCGCCTGCATCTCGAGCAGGAGCGTCCGCGACCCGACCACGCTCGGCACCACCGCCGTCCCCGTCAGCGTCTCCCGATCGCGGCTCAGGAACATCGCCGAGGGGTTCGGCACCTCGGCCAGCCCGCCGTCCCGCATCTCGAAGATCCCGATCTCGAACGTCGAGCCGAACCGGTTCTTGACGCCCCGCAGGACGCGGAAGGCCTGGTACCGGTCGCCCTCGAAGTAGAAGACGGCGTCGACGAGGTGCTCGAGCGTCCGCGGCCCGGCCAGCGTCCCCTCCTTCGTCACGTGCCCGACGAGGAGCACGGCCGTCCCCGTCCGCTTCGCCAGGTAGACGAGCTGCGTCGCGCTTTCGCGCACTTGCGAGACCGTCCCCGGTGCGGACGGGACGTCCGAGCGGTAGACGAGCTGGATCGAGTCGATGACGGCCACCGCCGGCCGGATCCGCTCGATCTCGCGGACGATGACGTCCAGGCTCGTCTCCGCCAGCACGAGCAGCCGGGGGGCGCCGGCGCCCAGGCGGGAGGCGCGGAGCTTCGTCTGGTGGGCGGATTCCTCGGCGGTCACGTAGAGGACGGTCGCCTCGGCCCCGGACGGGTCCCGCCCCCCCGCGATCCGGTCCGCCACCTGCAGCAGCAGCGTCGACTTCCCGATACCCGGATCGCCGCCGAAGAGGACGACGGAGCCGACGACAAGCCCGCCGCCGAGGACGCGATCGACTTCGGCGAAACCGGTCGGAAGACGGGGCTCGGCGAGGGGACGGATGGCCGACATCGCCACCGGGGCATTGTCCCCCAGCGACCGCTCCGGCCGGGCGGGCTTGGCCTCGACGGGGACGGCCTCGAGGAAGGTGTTCCAGGCCTCGCACCCCGGGCAGCGCCCCTGCCACTTCGGGCTCTCGTGGCCGCACTGCTGGCAGACGTAGACGACGCGGGACTTGGGCATGGTGGTTTTGTGTAAAGCGCAAATCGCGTAGCGTGCGGCGTACGGGACAGGGCGTCGCGTGTGGGGTGACGGGGACCCGGCAACTGACGCCTACCCGCAACGCGCGTCAGGGTAGACGGGGGAACGGCCGTTGTCAACGGGGGAATGCGATCCGAGCGGTGACCGCAGGAGGAACCGCCGAACGCCCGACGCGCCACGCTCAACGCATAACGCGCGAGGCTGAGCGCGCGGTACCCGTCCCCCCCCTACGCCCGCCTCCCCTCCGGCGGGTCGTTCTTCGCCGCCTCCACCGCCCTCGCGAGGAACGCCCCGAACCGCGGGTCCTGCCTCACGTGCTCGAGGTCCGGATCCTCCCGGAGGAACCGGACATCGCGGTATCCGAGATCGAGCGCGCGGTCCAGGGACCGGAAGGCGTCGTCGACCCGGCCGAGGTTGGACAGACTGCAGGCGAGATTGTAGTGGACGACCGGATCCCCCGGCAGGAGCCGCACGAGCCGCCGGTCGACCACGAGCGCCTCGTCGTGCCGGCCGAGCCGGGTCAGGCTGCCCCCCAGCATCTGGAGGGCGACGAGGTGGTCGGGGTTGTGGGCGAGCACCGCGCGGGCCAGACCGGCCTCGAACGAGCCGAAGAGGCGCTGCCAGTCGTCCGAGCGCTCGTCGATCCCGGGATCGAACCAGACGCGGGTGTCCTGTTCCCTGTTGTTCATGCGGCACATTCTATATCGGCCGGCCGGGGCGCGGAGTTGAATCAGGACGCGCCGCGGGCGCGCACCAGCTCCGCCAGCCGCTCCCGGCAGGCGGCCAGGGCGCGTCCCCGGTGGCTGATCCGGTTCTTCACCGCCGGGTCCAGCTCCGCCATCGTGAGGCCCAGCTCCGGAACGAGCATGTAGGGGTCGTAGCCGAAGCCGTTCGCCCCCCGCGGCGCGAGGAGCACGCGCCCCTCGCACGCCCCCTCGGCGGTGAAAAGGATCCCCGCCGGATCGGCCACGGCGATGACGCACCGGTAGCGCATGGCCCGGCGCGCCTCGGGGACGTCCCGCATCGCCGCCACCAGCTTCGCATTGTTCGCGGCATCGTCCCCCTGCCGCCCCGCCCAGCGCGCGGAGTGGACCCCCGGCGCCCCGCCCAGCGCATCCACCTCCACGCCCGAGTCGTCGGCGAGCGCGATCAGGCCCGTCGCCCGGGCAACGGCCAGCGCCTTCTTGCGCGCGTTCGCCTCGAACGTCGCGCCGTCCTCGACGACCGCCGGCAGCCCGGGAAAGTCGGCCAGGGAGCGGAGCCGGAGGGGAAGCCCGCTGCAGAGGGCCCGGATCTCGAGGACCTTGTGGGCGTTTCCGGAGGCGATGACGAGGTCCACGACGGCTCCTGGTTTCCGTTTCGGGTTCCGGGTTCCCGCCCCCCCCCCGGGACGGAGCCCGCCGATGGCGTGCCGGTCTTCACGACGGATCGGGGAACGGGCTAACGGATCTTCGCCAGCCGGGTCATCGCTTCCTGGAGGCGGGCCTCGGGGACGGTCAGGGAGATCCGGACGAAGGGCGTGCCGGCCTCGCCGAAGGCGCGGCCGGGGGTCATGACGACGTGGGCCTCCTCGAGCGCCCGCTCCACGAACCGCTCCGCGGGGATGCCGCCGGGGGGACGGAACCAGAGGTAGAACGAGGCCTCCGGCTTCGGCACGTTCCAGCCGAGCCCCCGGAGGGCGTCGACGACGAAGTCGCGGCGCGCCCGGTACATCTCCCGGACGGGGGCCAGGACGTCGTCGCCGCGCGCGAATCCCGCGGCCACCGCGGCCTGGAGCGCCATGGAGACGCCGGAATCGAAGTTCGCCTTGAGCGAGCGCAGGGCCGCGACCGCCGTCGCGTTCCCCATCACCCACCCGATCCGCCACCCGGGCATGCTCATCGTCTTGGAGAGCGAGTGGAACTCCACGGCCACGTCCTTCGCGCCGGGGATCGCCAGGATCGAGGACGGCTTCCGCTCGTAGTAGATCTCGATGTAGGCCGCGTCGTGACAGACCAGGAAGCCGTGTTTCTTCGCCAGGGCGACGACGTCGCGGAAGAAATCCTCCGGCGCCGTCGCGCCCGTCGGGTTGTTCGGATAGTTGAGGAAGAGCAGGCGGGTGCGGCGCAGCACCGGCTCGGGGATCGACCCGAGGTCGGGCAGGAAGCCGCGCTCGGCGGTAAGCGGCAGGACATGCGGCTCCGCGCCGGCGAAGAGGGTCCCGGACCGGTACGGCGGGTAGCCGGGATCGGGTAAGATCACCGTGTCGCCCGGGTCGGCCAGGGCGAGCGGCGTGTGGGCGATCGCCTCCTTGGTCCCCACG
>CAYUME010000581.1:0-3889 GCA_964445475.1 uncultured Planctomycetia bacterium | reverse complement strand
CGAGGCGCGCGCCAAGTTCGACATCCGCCTCGTCCCCGACATGACCCCGGCGGACGTCATCCGCCGGCTCCGGCGGCACCTCGATCGCCACGGCTTCCGGGACGTCCGGCTCGAGGACCTCCACGGCTATCCCGCCGCGCGGACCGCCCCCGACCACCCCCTTGTCCGCCTCGTCGCGGAGGCCGCCGCGGAGGCGTTCGGGAAGCCGGCGCTCGTCCAGCCGACGATGGCCGGCAGCGGCCCGATGCACGTCTTCCGGCGCCTCATGCCCTGCCTCGGGATCGGCGTCGGCTTCGGCGGCGCGCGCATCCACGCCCCCAACGAGTCCATCCACGTCGCGGACCTGCACCGGGGGACGCGCCACGTCATCGGGGTGATCGAACGGATGGGGAAGAAGTGAGGTACCCCGCCCCAGAGGGGCGGGGCTTAACAGCAACAACAGGGCGAAACCCGCCGATCCTCCTTCGCTGCGGCATGGGCCGCAGCTTCGGCGGACCCGCCGAAGCCTTGCGCGAAGGCGGAAGCCGGACCTGAATCAGAACCGAGGTCCGGCCCTTCCTCTCCCCCGCAAAGCGGCGGGGCCTCCGGGCGGAGGCGGCCGAGATACGTGCCACGACCCCCCGCGTCTGACGTCCCGCCTTCGTGCCCTCCGTCTCCCCGGTGACCCCACCCGCGTCGGGGCACCGGAGCGGGCGCTCATGGCTTCCACAGCTCGACGCCGCAGACGCTCACCGCCTGCCCGCTCACCCTCATCTCGAGCGTCCCGTCCTTCACCTGCGCCTCATACGGCCCGACGCGCTTCCAGGCCCCCTTCCCGTCGCAGTCGAGCCCCCGCTCCACCGGCTCGCCCCCCACCCAAATGCCGAACTTCTGGCTGGCGTCCCGGACATACAGATAGACCCGGTACGTCCCCGTCTCGACGCCGCAGAGGAGGATCCGCACCTTGTTGGCGCCGCGAAGTCCCGTCTGGAGCAGGCGGGCGAAGACGGGGTCGACCTCCGGGACGGGCGCCGCGTCGCGGTCGTCCACGGCCTGCCCGAAGGCGAGGCAGTTCTCGGCCTCGCGTCCCGCCTCCCAGCGGTTCCCGTCAACCGTCAGCTCCGGACCGTTCAGGTTGACCGCCCGGTGGAACGTCCCCGCCGGCCGCTCCAGGCCGGCGGGACTGGAGGCCGCGCCCGCGACGCGGGCGGCGCTTTCCTTCGGGCGGAGGATCACCACGTACATGGCGTGGTTGGTGTCGAGCCCGCCGAGCGTCACGCGGCCGGAGGGGACGTCGCGCGCCCAGAGGCGGTACGGCCGGCGCCCCTCTTTGTGCTGTCCGGCGATCTCCTCGCCCGTGTCGGTGAACCCCGACATCCACGACGGCCTCGGCACGCGGGTGTCGAGGGCGACCAAGACGGTCGCGTCGCGCTTCAGGTCGAACGTGAGAAAGGCGTCGCCCTTCGACTTCTTGTCATCGCAGGCCGTCCGCAGGTAGGGCAGGCCGTCGCAGGAGGCGGCCTCCAGGACCGGGTAGTCGCGGTCGACGTACAGGAGGGCATCCTTCCGGAGGAGATCCCACGCGTAGCGGACGGGTTTCGTGTCCGCCACGAGCCCGGCGAGGTCGACCGGGACCGGGACGAAACCGGGCGGCGGGCCGGGCGGGCGGGCGGGGATCGCGTCCATGGCGGACGGCGCGGCGCGGAGGCCGTGGGCGAGGCTCGCGACCTCCGCCGCCTCGAGGCCGCGGGCGTAGAGGCGGACGTCGTCGATCAGCCCCCGGAAGTGCGCGTGGTAGCCGGCGTAGCCGATCGTGAACGGGTCCTGCGTCTCGACCGCCGCCCCGGAGCGATCCTTCGACCCCTCCAGCGCGCCGTCCACGTACAGGAATCCGCGATCCCCCTTCACCACGGCGGCCACATGGTACCAGGTGCCCGGGCGGAACGAGGTCCGGCTGTCGAGGTCGAGGGCGTTCTTCCCGCCGCCGTCGTACTCCTGGAACTTGAGGCGGCAGGCGGGGGCCTTGTCCAGGAAGAGGCCGTAGTTTCGGGTGCGCTCGCTGCCCTTCCCGACGAGCCGGACCCAGTCGGAGGCCTCGCCGTCCTTCCGCATCCAGAAGGCGATCGTCAGGTCGCCGGCGATCCGCAGGGCGGGGGCGTCCTTCACGACGACGAAGTCGCCCGCCCCGCCGAAGCGCAGACCGTGGGAGGAGAAGGCGGCCAGCGGGGGCGGGACCTCGGTCGTGCTGGACGGGGCGCCCGCGTAGGCCGCATGGAAGCCGTTCCCGCTGCAGTCCGCCGCGGACGGGCTCCCCTTCCCGTCGTCGAACGGCCAGTATCCGACCAGCCCGTCCGGGGGAACCCAGGCGAGGGGGGCCAGATGCGGACAGAGCGGAGGCGGCGGCTCCTCCTTCGGCTTGAAAGACGCGCGGTTCTGCTGCCACCAGGTCCGGTACTCGCCGGGCCCGCCCAGCCGTTCGCCGGTGAGCTTCGCCAAGGCGTCTTGGAGGGGCTTCCCGACGACCTTGAGCCGGCTCTCCGCCTCGGCCTTGGAGTTCCCGCTGCGCTGCGTGTCCCGGTCCAGCTCCTCCCAGTGCAGCAGGAGGGGGTCGATCGCCGACGGCGCGCCCGTCTCGCCCAGCGCGCCGATCGACGCCGCGGCCACGCCGGCATCCTTGTCGGCGACCAGCCGCGCGACGGCCGGGACGCAGGACTCGTGCCCGACGCCCGCCAAGGCGGCCAGGCAGCGCTCCGTCATCGGACCGTCGCGCGCGCCGAGGGAGACGGCGAGGGCGCCGACCAGGGCCTGGGCCGCGGCCTTCTCGCCGCGGTAGCGGCCGAGGGCGGAGACCGCCTCCTGGCGGACGAGCGCGGGCTCCCGGAGGACCCGGGCGAGCTCCGCGAGGATCCGCGGGTCGCGTTCGGCGCTCCCGAGCTGCCAGACCGCGGTGGCGCGCTCGTTGGGGGTCTTCGACTGCCGGAGGGCCGACTTGAACGCATCGAGCGCCTGCTCGACCGCCTCGCCGTGTAGGCGGCGGAACGCCTTCGCCGCGGCGTCCAGCTCCGCCTTCGCTTCGGCGGAAAGCCCTTCCGCCTCGCCGGCCGCCGCGGTCGGGGCCGCCATCAGGGCCAGCGGGAGCGACAGGAAACAGGCGACCCCAAGCCGCATCGGCACGGTCTCCTCCGGAACGCCCGCCTCCGCCACGGCTTCCGCGAAGGAAGGCGCAACGCGCATCCTCCGGGGCGGGGCGCCTCACTCCGGCTTCGGCGTCTCGCCGGGTGCCTTCGGGTCCTCGTCCTTCTTCCCGGCCGGCTCCCCGTCCGGGGACTTCGCTTCGGGCGCCTTCTCCCCTTCTTTCGTCCCCGCTCCCGGCGCGGCGTCCGGCGGCGGCGGCGGGGCCTCGGGCTTCTTCCAGATCTCGAGGCCGCTGAGGCTCACGGCCCCGCCGGAGCAGGCGAGGACGAGCGTGCCGTCCGTGACGACGGCCGGCCAGGGCCCGATCCGCCCCCAGCGCCCTTCCCCGCCGGTCGAGAAGTTGGAGGCCATGAGGGCCCCCTGGACCTTGACGTCGAACATCTCCGCCGCGCCGTCCTCCCAGAAGTAGGCACGGACGAGATACGCGCCCGCCGGAACGTTGCTCACGGTGAGGGTGAGGGCGCCGGTGCTGGTGAGGCCCGTGCGGAGCATGCGGGACATCGACGGGTCGGCCGACGGGACGACGGGGCCATTCGCGGACGCGAAAGGCGTCCCCCCGGACGCGGCGAAGTCCGGGGTCCCGATGCCGGCGTCCAGGAGGCAGCCCTCGACCTCCAGGGATGGCCCGTTGAGGTTGAAGCCGCGGAAAAAGACGCCCGGGATCGGGGGCGGCGCGGGCGGCTTCGGCGCCGCAGGCTCGCCAGGTGCCGGGGCC
>CAYUME010000580.1:0-3890 GCA_964445475.1 uncultured Planctomycetia bacterium | reverse complement strand
GTCTCCGGCCGGCGCCGCAACGGCGCCGCCGCCCGACACGGGGCCCGCCCCGCCTCCGACGCCCCCCCCGCCCGCCACCGTCCCGACCGGGCCGGTCATCGCCTCCATCGAGGCCGCGCAGGGAAAGGCCCTTGTCATCGCCGGGCCCGAGAGGATTCCCGCCGCCGCCGGGGCGGAGATCCGGGCCGGTCAAGGTCTCGAGACCCGGGGCTACGGCAGCCGCCTCGCCATCCGCCATCCCGACGGGACGCGGGTCGAGCTGCGCGGAGACGCGGCCGTCCGCCAGGTGACGGAAGCCCCTCCCGGCGGCCGCCCGGGCTCCGGGTCCGGCAAGGCCTGGGTCGTGACCTCGGGGACGCTCGTCGCCGAGGTCGCCCGCCAGCCCTACGATGCGCCCTTTCTCGTCCGCACGCCGACCGCGGAGGCCACCGTCCTCGGCACGGCCTTCCGCATCGCCTGCTCGCCGGACGCAACGCAGCTCGAGGTCCGCGAGGGAAAGGTCCGCCTCACGCGGACGTCGGACCGGGCGTCCGTCACCGTCCCCGCGGGCCATTTCGCCGTGTCGACCGCGGCGAAGGGCGACCCGCTGGTGGCGCGCACCGGCCGGGTGGACGCCGGACTCCTCGCGCTGTACGCGTTTGACGAGCGCGAGGGGGACACGGTACACGAGGCCGGCGACGCCCGCCCCCGCCTCGACCTTCGCATCGGGAACCCCGACGCGGTCCGCTGGCTCCCGCACGGCCTCGCGATCCGGGGCGCCGCGCAGATCGCGTCCGCCGGATCCGCCAACCGGATCGCCACCGCCCTCCGTCAGAAGCACGAGTTCACGCTGGAGGCGTGGGTGCGCCCCGACCCGCCCCTCCAGCAGGGGCCGGCGGGCATCCTGCTCCTGGCGGGATGCGACCTCCACCAGATCGCCATGCTGGGATACGGAAGCCTGGAGACGCCGGCGGCCCAATTCCGGGGATACCTGCGGACGGCCGAGAACGAGGGGGACGCGAAGGCCTGGCTTGCGGCCACCGAGCGGGCCGGCGAGTCCCGCCTCGTCCACTTCGTCTTCACGCGGGGCGGCGGGGGAGCCGCGCACCTCTACGTCGACGGGATCGAGCGGGCATCCGGCCGGATCCCCGGCGAGATCCCCGCCTGCACCGTCCCGCACCGCCTGCTGCTCGGCGCGGGACTCGACGGCGAGAGCCCGTGGCTGGGCGACGTGCACCTGGCCGCGATCTACGGCCGCCCCCTCTCCCCCGACGAGGTGCGGCGGAACTGCCTGGCCGGATGCGGCGGGCTTTCCTGCACGGGCCACCGCTGAGACGTTGCCGATTTTTTAGTGCTTAAGCCGCAAAGGCGGATATCATATGGGTTACCGGTCGTCGGTAGACCGGGCATCAGGGAAGGAGGCGTCTATGCTCGCTCGAGGGGCGCTGGCCCTGGCCGTCCTCGCCCTCGCGGGGTCGCCGGTGATGGCGCAGGGGAAGGTGAAGGTCTCGTGGCAGAAGCCGGAGGCCGGCCTCGTGCAGGCCGCCGCCACCGGCAAGCTCGCCGCGTGGTATTTCACCACCGGAGCGGAATCCGCGGACGGCAAGCGACCCAGCTGCTGAGGGGGCGTCACCGACTCGGCGGACCGTGCGTTCGCCACCGAAGGGATCGCCAAGAAGGCGGAAGGCTTCGTCAACGTGCGCGGCAACAACAAGGCCGCGGACCAGTACAAGATCGACCGGGTTCCGACCCTGCTGATCACCGACGCCGACGGCGACGAGATCTGCCGGGGCCTCGCGGCCAACGAGGCGACGATCGCGCGCGTGCTGGATGCGGCGCTCGACAAGTACAAGGACACCCCCGTCACCTGGGGCGGCGACCCGGCCGGAGCCCCGGCCGGCAAGCTCCTCGTGATCGGGTTCGACTCCGAAAAAGAGGACGGACTCAAGGCCTTCGAGGACAAGACGCTCGTCAAGTTCCACGACCGCTGCACGTTCGTGAAGCTCCCGTACGAGAAGGGGAGCGAGACCGCCAAGGCGTGGGGCGTGTCGATGACGCCGACGATCGTGCTCTGCGACCCCTCGAAGGACGTCCCGGCGAAACAGCCGATCGAGAAGCTGAACGGCAAAAAGTCGCCGCGGGATCTGAAGATGGCGCTTCTGCGGGCGCTCAGGAAGATCGACGCCGGCCAGAAGACCGCCGCGAAGTGAAATCCGCCGCCGACTGACGAAAGCGGACGACCGCGCTCGCGAGAACGCGACAGGCCCCGTCCGGGCGATCCCGGACGGGGCCTTTTTCATTATTAATTTTGAACCCCCCGCGCGGGAGGGGGCGACCCGCGCCCCACCCGAGCCGTCTTCCGGGGGATGCGGACACTCCCGACACCCCGATCCGGACACCGCCCCGCGGACCGGGGATACCCCCCGCTGCCCGAAGAAGGGATTAGTCCGGCGGCGGGGGCCCCGCCCCTCCCACCACAGAAAAAGCGTGCCTAAAGCCGACCCATCGGACAATATGGGAGGAGGAAGGAACCCCGCATGCCAGAGCCCACGGCCGGGATGCCGTCGCGCCAGGAGGAGGTGATGTCGAGGCTCCTGCAGGTGCGGGAGCGCGCCACCGCTTTCGCCTACGCCATCCTTCGCAACTTCCACGCCGCCGAGGACGCCTACCAGGAGGCGGCCCTCGTCGTCGTCCGGCGCTTCGACGACTACACCGGCACCGGCTTCGAGGCCTGGTTCTGGACGATCCTCCGGAACGTCATCGGCTCCCGCCTTCGGGCCGGCCGCCATGCCGCCCTCCTGACCGACTCCGCCGTCCTCGAGCGGCTCGCCGACGCCGCCGCGGCCGCCCCCGCCGCCCCTCCGGAGGACGCCGACCGGCTCGTCGCCTGCCTCCAGAAGCTCGGCGGCACGATGCGCCTGGTCCTGCACTGGCGCTTCCTGGAGGAGGCCAGTTGCGAAGAGATCGCTCGGCGCCTGGGCCGCTCGATCCAGGGGGCCTACGCCCTCGTCAAGCGGGCCCGTGGGGCGCTCCGCGACTGCGTCCGGACGCAGGTCCGCCTCGAGCGCGGGACGGGATGAGCCGCCAGGACGCCAAGGGGGCCATCGACCGCGTCCACGCGCCACCCGGCGCGTGACCTTTTCGCTCGTGGCGCCCGGACGGCTCAAGCGGGGACGGCCATGGACCACGCGGACGATCTCCGGGACCTCGCGGAACGCTGCCTCGCGGGCGCGCTGACCCCCGCGGAGGAGGCGGCGCTCGCGGCACGGCTCCGCTCCGACGACGACGCCGTCCGCGCGCTCCTCGAGGCGGCCCGGGGCGACCTCGCGCTGCACGCGGCCCTCACGGCGCTCGCCCAGACCGGCGCCGCGCCGGCGGCGGCCATGAGCGGATGGCGCGCCCTCCGCCAACGCCTCGGCCGGATTCCCCGCCGCCTCCCCCTGCGCGGCCTCGCCGCGGCCGCCGCCCTCGTCGCGGCCGGTCTCTTCCTCTATTCACACCGGCCGCGCCCGGACCCCGCCTCCCCCACCCTAGAAATCAGCCGGGGCGACGTCCGGATCCTCGACGACGACAACCGGCGCTCCGACGCCCGTCCCGGCATGACGGTCGCGCCCGGACAGGAACTCCGCACCGCCGGCGCCGGAAGCCTCGCCGTCCTCGCCTACCCCGACGGCACGCGCGTGGAGTCGGGCGGCGACACCGCGATGGCCGTGGCCGCGAACGCGGGGGGCGGGAAGCGGCTCGCGGTGAGCCGCGGAAGCGTCACGGCGACAGTGACGCCCCAGCCCGCGGGTCACCCCTTCGTCTTCGCCACCCCGCAGGCCGAGGCGACGGTGCTCGGGACCCGGCTCGCGCTGGCCGTCACCGGCGCCGCGACGCGCCTGGAGGTGTCCGAGGGCGCCGTGCAGCTG
>CAYUME010000579.1:0-3897 GCA_964445475.1 uncultured Planctomycetia bacterium | reverse complement strand
CCCGGCCGGGCGCGATGATGGGCGCGACGCTCTCGCTGGCGCCGGGCCGGCGGACGGCCGGCGGAGTCCCTCTCCTCGTGGCGGGCGGGGCCGACAGCGTGGACGTGGGCGCGGTCAAGCAGATGAAGGGCTCCTGGGCCCTGGAGTGCGACGAGCACCTCTCGCGGACGGCGCTCGATGGCATGCCCGAGACGGCGCACGTCGCTGTCCCGCCCGCCTTCTACGCGCGCGCCTGGGTGCTCTGCGCGGTCGATCCCGATCCCGCCCGGGACCCGGTCCTCACCGCCCGCCTGACCCGGTTCGCGCGCTCCGGCCGCGGCGACGCCATCTCGGACACGACCGTGGTCCTGCCCCGCGGCGGCGAAAAGTGCCCGCCGGGCGTCGCGGCGGTCGGCACGGTCCGCTTCGCGAAGGACGGCCGCGAGACGGCCGTGCCGCTCCTCCTGGCGGAGATCCGCCTCGAGCCGGGCGCGATCCTCGACCTGCTCGCGATGGAGAAGGACCCCGACGCGCCGATGACCGCGTCGCCGTACCTGGACTTCGAGCTCCTGGGCCGGCTGGGATCGATCAGCGCCCAGTGGGATGGCCGGCACAAGCCGGACAACGCCTCCACCAGCGCGGTGCACGTCTTCGGCGTCACGCTCGAGCGCGGCCCCGTGGGGCTGCGCGTCGAGACCGGGCAGCCGGGGGGCCTCTTCCACAACGACGAGGTCCCCGCGATGGCCGTTGTCCTCACGGCCGCCCGCCCCGGCCGCGTCGCGCTCGCCTGGCGTATCCGGGACGTCGACGGCGCCCTCGTCCGCGAGGGGGGCCGCGACCTGTCCTTCGATGCGCCCGGCGCGGAGCAGCGGGTCGACCTTCCCGTCCGGGCGGCGACGCCGGGGTGGTACGGCGTCGACCTGGCCGTCCGCGACGACCGGGGCCGCGAGGTGATCCGGCACGAGGCCGCCTTCGCCGTGCTGGGCCGCGACACCCGCCGGGCCGGCTACGAGTCCCCCTACGGCACGTGGTGGTTCGCCGGGGCGCACTACGGGGCGGCGGACAAGGCCGTCGCCGGCCCGATGCTCTTCAAGGCCGGCCTGCGCAAGACCACCTTCGGCTGGTCGAAGTACTCGGAGGCCGACATGGCCCCCTGGACGATCACGCTCAACCAGCTGGGCTGGGGGCTCGCCCCGAAGGACCTGAAGGACCCGGAGAAGGCCTGCGCCGAGGCGGAGAAGAAGGTCCGCGAGGAGCTCGCGCGCTTCCCCCACTGCCGCTCCGCCGACATCTTCCACGAGAGCTACGCATCCTACGTGCCGCGGGAGCTGCTCGGCGAGAAGCCCGTCGAGGACGAGGCGGCGGCGAAGGCCGGCCGCGACCGCGCGGCCCTCGCGGCCTTCGCCGCCCGCTTCTACCGCGAGCGCTTCCCCGACGTGAAGCTCCTGGTCGGCAACACCACCAGCTCCGCGTCGATCCTCGCCTCGCTGCTCCGCTACGGGCTGGATCCGAAGCTCGTCGACTTCATCGGCGTCGAGGCGGTGGGCCAGACCTGCATGCCGGAGCGGCTCTGGGACGGCGGGACCCAGGGCATCTGGCTCGCCCGCGAGGTCGCCCGGAAATACGGGCACGACCTGCCGGTCACCGGATGCTACGAGTTCACCGCCCGCACGGACCGCACCCTCGGGCCCCGCCGGCAGGCCGAGTGGTACGTCCGCGACATGCTCCTCTGCCACGCCTACCGCTTCCAGCACATCAACCCCGGCATCCTCCACGACACCGGCAACGCCTACTTCAACACCCTCTGGGGCGCGGGCGGACTCTGCCGGCGCAACCCGCTCCTCTACCCCAAGCCGGCCTACGTCGCCGTCGCCACGCTCACCCGGGTCCTCGACCGGGTGAAGCCGCTGCGCCGGGTGGAGACCGGCTCGACGACGGTGTACGCGGTCGAGTTCGAGCGCGCCGACGGCCGGTCCGTCTACGCCCTCTGGACGGCCCGCGGCCGGGCCGATCTCCGTCTCCGCTTCCCGGAGGCGACGGAGGCGACCCGCGTCGACTGGGTCGGTCGTGAGCAGGCGGTCGCAACCGAGGGGCCGCAGCACGACCTGAAGATCGCGTGCGACACCGCGCCCGTTTACGTGGCCGCGCCCCGGAAGGCCGCGTCGATCGCGGTTGCCGGCCGCGCCTTCGATCCCCCGCCGCCCTCCTTCCGCGTCGCCTGCCCCATGGACAACGCCGCAGCCTGGGACCTCCAGGAGGATCCGTCCCTGGCCAACCTGAAGTCGCGCGAGCTGCCGATCCGCGTCGCCGGGACGTTCGAGCTGGCGCAGGCCGCGGACCCGGAGAAGGGGCCCTGCCTGGAGCTTCGGCTCGTCCGGAACGGCGCCGTGCCCGACATCGTCGGCGAGGTTGCCGTGATGCGCCTCCGCGAGCCCGTGCCGGTCCCCGGCGCGCCGACGGACGTCGGCGTCTGGGTGAAGGGCGACTCGGGCTGGGGCAAGGTGATCTTCGAGATCGAGGACGCCGCCGGCGCGCGGTGGCGCACGGAGGGGGCGTGGCACGACTGGCCCGGCGACCTCTCGGTCTGCCACGACGGCTGGCGCTTCATGCGCTTCCCGATCGACGGGAGCTCCGACGAGCCGAACATCTCGGCCGGCGCGCGCTGGAACCGTTTCGCGGGGAAGGGCGGGAGTCGGATCCAGCTCCCGATGAAGCTGGCCGGCCTCGGCGCGGTGATGTACCGCAAGGCGCTGGACTTGGCGGAGATGAAGGAAGTCCCCGGCGTGCTGCGGTTCCGGGACCTGGGGACCTGCGAGACACGGAGGGACGAATGAGCGGCATCCCGCGGCTCGGCGTCGTCCTGTTCGCGCTCTGCGCCGGCGCGTCCGGCCGGGCGGCCGCCGCGCCGCCCCCCGAGCCGCCCCGCAAGAAGCTCATCGCGCTCGGCTGGGACATCGTCGACACCGCCTACCTGCGGGCGCACCACGCCGAGATGGAGCGGAGCACCCCCTTCGACGGCGCCATGATCCGCGTCGCGGGGAAGACCGCCGACGGCAAGCCCGCGCACTCCGAGTGGGGCTGGGATGCCACGCCGTGGGACCGCGCGTCCTTCCAGGGCGCCGTCGACGACCTCAAGGCCTGCCGCTTCCAGCGGTTCACCGACCACTTCGTCCGCCTCAACTGCTCCCCCGGCAAGCTCGACTGGGCGGACGACGCCGGCTGGAAGGTCCTCGCCGACAAGGCGGGCATCCTCGCCTGGGTCTGCAAGGCGGGAGGGATCAAGGGCATCGCCCTCGACCCCGAGTCGTACGGCGAGCATCTCTTCCAGTACAAGGCGGCCGGGGGGCGCCCGTTCGCGGAGACCGCGGCCCTGGCCCGGAAGCGCGGCGCCCAGGTCATGCGCGCCATCGCCGCCGAGCACCCCGCCATGACCTTCCTCTCCCTGTGGCTGGCCAGCCTCTGCATGCACGCGGGGCGCACGGCCGTGCCGGACGACGTCCTGGTCTCCGACGGCTACGGCCTCTGGCCCGCGTTCCTCAACGGCCTGCTCGACGCCGCGCCGCCGGCGATGGCGCTCGTGGACGCCAACGAGAACGGCTACTACATCGAGGGGGACGCCTATCACCGCGTGGCCAGCGACATGCGGAGCCTGACCGGCCCCGCTTTTGCGCTCGTCGCCCCGGAAAACCGCGCGAAGTATCGTGCCCAGATGCAGGTCGGCTTCGGGTTCTACCTCGACATGTACGTCAACCCCGAGGGCAACACGTACTACCGCGGCCCGAAGGAGGGCGGGACGCGGCTGGACCGGCTGCGCGACAACTTGGCCGCCGCGCTCGCCGCCTCGGACCAGTACGTCTGGATCTACGGCGAGCAGTCCCGCTGGTGGGGCAAGCTCGACGAGAACCGCCTGAAGGACAC
>CAYUME010000578.1:0-3902 GCA_964445475.1 uncultured Planctomycetia bacterium | reverse complement strand
GGGCTTTTACAACTTGGCGCCGAAGTGCTCAAGACGTCGATGGCCGGACGCTTACGGAAGACCGTGGTGCTCCAGGCGAGCCAGGAGCTGACCCTGCTGGCCGAGAACGAGCTGGACGGGCCGGTCTTCGCCTCCCCCGCGCTCGTGGAGTCCGCCCTCTACCTGCGGACCGACAGCCACCTCTACTGCATCCAGTCCGAGGGCCCGGCGAAACCGGACGGCCCCCGCTGACGGGGGGATCCGCACGGCGGCACCGCGTTCCACCGGGACGACCTGGAGGCGCCCTGCGTCTCCTCCGGGTCGTCTCCGCGCGCTCCGGGTCCCCGTGCCTTCGTCCCCCGACCGGCAGGCAGCGCGGCGGCCAAGATCGTTCCGCGGGACCGTCCGGGCATACGGAAGACCTCCGTGGGTCAGGGACCGGCATCCCTCCGGCCGGGGATTATCCCCATGAACGCGCTTCGAATCGAGGGGAGGGCCTTGAAGGCGGGGCCGGAGGGCGGCCTGCGGGCGGGGGGCCAGAGCGTGCCGCGCGGTCACGGCTTCCGCGGCCGCACGAAGACCCGCAGCTTCTTGAAGACGTAGCGTTCCGCGTTGCCGGAGAAAGTCCAGTCGGGGTTCCCGTCGGGCTTGTTGCCGATGCCCAGGTCGGCGCGGCCGCCCTCCCGCCAGTGGTTGATCGCGAACAGGGTCTGCCTCGCGCCGTAGTTGTGGACCTGCATGCTGCCGTAGCCGTCGCGGGGATTGGTGCACTGGTCGCCGAAGTCGTATTTCTCGTCGCTGGCGTCGGGCAGGTTCGCGCTGTTCTTCGCCCCGTAGTTGTTCGGCCAGAACTCGATGTTCCCGCCCTCCGGGAAGAGGCCGGGCGTGACGCCCGGGTCGTTCGTGAAGACCGCCAGGTTGGAGACCTTCTGCTGGAAGGTGACGTCGGCGGCCGCGGTCGGGATGCCGATCTTCGCCGCGTCGTCCGTGAAGGCGTCCAGGGAGGCCCAGACGTAGCTCGTCGGGCCGCCTTCGGGCTGGAGCTCCACCAGGTAGGCCACGCGGTCGAAGGGCTTCGCGGACGCGCTGGTGTCCACGTCATAGGCGATGGAGCCGCCCAGGCGCCCCAGGTCGAGCTCGTAGACCAGCTCGTAGCCCTTGGCGTCGGGAATCTTGGCCAGCGGGTCCGCGTAGGAGGGGGGGGCGATGGGCGCGGTCGACTGGCCGGAGAGGAAGACGGCCTTGTTCTGCTTCCACCACGCGCGGTAGTCCGCCCACCCGGCGAGCTTCTGGCCGGCGAGGCGGGAGAGGGACTCCTGGACGGCGGGCTCGAACGCCCGGATGCGCTCGTCGGCGGCCTTCCGGGCGTCCCCCCCGAGCCGCGCCGCCGCCTGCCGTTCCGCCGTCAGCCTCCCGTACACTCCCAGCAGCGCGTCGAACGCATCCTCCGTCCGGAAATGGCCGAGCGCCCGGGCGGCCGCGGCCCCGAGCGCGGGATCCCCGCTCCGGAGCATCTGCTCGAGAGGCTGGACGGACGACTCGTGGCCGACCGCCACGATCGCGAGGACGAGCTTCTCGAGGACCCGCGGCCTGGCGCGGTTGGCCCCCAGGGCGGCGTTGAGGGCATGGGCGACCTGCTTGTCGCCGGGGTAGCCGGCCAGCGCCGCGGCCGCCTCGCTCCGCACCGCGTCGCCTTCCTTCGTCAGGAAGGGGATCACCTTCTCGGCGATCCGGGGGTCGCGGGCCTTCACCGACCCGACGTTCCAGAGCGCCACCGCGCGCTCGTTGTCGGTCTTGCCCTGGGCGAGCTCCTTCGCGAACGCGTCCAGCACCCGCTTCACCTCCTCGTCGTGCCGCCGCTGCAGCTCCGGCGACAGCCGCATCTCCTCGGGCGTCAGGGCGGCGAGGGGAGGGACGTCGGCCCCCGGATCGAAGTATTTCTCGTGCAGGTAACGCTCGACCGCGCGGCGGTCGTCGTCGGAGAGCGCCGCCGCGTAGAGCATCACCTCGGCCACGTCGCCGTGGAGCGTGTTCCGGTCGGGAGCCCCGAGCTGGAACCCGGTCCACGGCGCCGGCTTGGCGAGCGGCCGGGACGCGAGCTTCCGGCCGTTCTTGTAGAGCGTCCCCGCCCCGCTCCCGTAGACGTAGGCGAGCTGGTGCCAGGCGGTGAGCGTGAGCGTGTTCGTCCCCGGCCCGTGCTCGGGCGCGATGCGGGAGGAGGTGCTCGTGCCGACGTAGATCCCGCCCGAATCCGTCGTGTGGAAGGCGAACTGCCCCCAGTTGCCGCGCGCCTGGATCATCTGGTTGTGGTTCGTGCGCGAGACGGGGCGAAGCATGACAAAGAGGGAAAAGGCCGGCAGGGCCCCCGTCAGCTTCGCCACCTCCAGGACGTCGTCCTGGCCGTCGAACCGCACCACGGGGTGGCCGTTCAGCGCGCCCTCGACCCAGAGCGGGCGGAAGATCGCGTTGGCCTGCGCGGCGTCGTTCCCGCGCCCCGACCGGTCGGGCCACTGCCGCACATACCCGTCGCCGTCCAGGTCGAGCGGGGCCTCCGCCCGGAGCCAGAGCGCGAGGGCGTCGAGCGGCAGGCGCAACGTCGCGAAAGCCCGCTTCGCGTCCGCCCCGATCGCGTTCCCCTCCGCGTCCTTCAGGCCCGACACGGCGACCGTGTACAGGGCGCCGGGAGCCAAGGTCGAGACCGCGAGCGTCACGCGGCGCCCGCCGGGCTCGAGCGCGGCGGACGCGACCGTCACGCCCGGCGTGACGGCGTAGGCGGCCGCCTTCGCGGCGGACTCGGGGTCCAGCGGCTTGTTGAAGACGAGCGAGACGCGCGCCGGATCGACGGAGAGGACGCCCTTCAGGACCGGCGGCCCGGCCGGGATGGCCACCGCCGCCGGAGTCCGGCCCCCGCCGACGCCGAGGGACGCGGCGATCGCGGCCGCGTCCGCGTCCGCCGCCTCGCTCTCCCAGAGCCAGAGCTCGCCCACGGCGACGTTGGACCGCGTCTCGTTCCGGAAGACCAGCCGCAGGCGCCCGCCGGCGTGCGCGTCGCGCGGCACGGGCAGCAGCCGCTCGTCCGGCCGCTGCTGGCGCCCCGGCAGGCGCACCGTGTCGAGCAGGCGCGCCCCGGGGCCCGCGCCGCCCGAGGCCCAGACCGACGCGGCGCGCCCCTGCTGGTCGCCGTCCCACCAGGAGAAGCCGACCAGGTAGGCCTTCGCCGGGGCGAGGCCGGTCGCCTCGAAGACCAGGTCGCGCTCCTCGAACGCGACGGTCGCGTTCGGTCCGACGGAGGCGGCGTCCGCGCCCGGCCACATGTGCGACTTGCCGGTCACGAGCCGCAGGACCGGCCCGCCCGCCGCCCCATCGACGGTGTCCGGGCCGCAGTCCAGGTAGCAGGCCAGGCGGCACCCGGGGGGGGCCTGTCGCGACAGCGCCTCGCGACGCTCGGGGTTCCGTCGCTCGACCGGCGCCGGGGCGGTCTCGACGGGCGTGCCGGGCGTCGGCGCCGACGCCGACATCTCCGCCGCCGACGCGGTGCGGACCTCCTCCTTCTTCCGGTCGAGCGGGGCGGTCCAGAGCGGCGTGTCGTGCCGCTTTATCGCCGCGTCTAGGAGGTCGATCGCGGCCCCGAAATCCCGCTTCTCGACCGCGGCGCGGACCTCCGCGCCGACCGCCTCCAGCTCCGTCGCCAGCGCCGCCTGCTGCCGGGCGACCGCGGCGTCGAGGGCCTTCCGGGCCGCCTCCAGCGTCGGCGTCCCCTCCGCCTCCCAGACGGCCTGCTGGCAGAGGCGGGCGACGCCGTCCATGTCCGCCGGACTCGACCGCTCGAGCTCGCGCGCCTCCCGGAGGAAGTCCAGGGCCTACGCCTCGCGCGGGGAGGACGGCCCCTTCGGCGCGTCGGGCGGCGCCGGCTTCGCGTCCCC
>CAYUME010000577.1:0-3910 GCA_964445475.1 uncultured Planctomycetia bacterium | reverse complement strand
CAGCTCCTCGCGCCGGATTCCGCACCGCTCGGCGATGGCCTCGATCTTTTCGACCTTCGCCGCCTGTGCGATATCGATGTCGCTCGGGACGCTCATGAGAGATCCTCCTCTCCGGTGTCAAGAATACGGCTATCAGGCCAGCCCTTTCTGCATCCTCCACGCCTTCAGGTAGTCGTCGCTGTACAGGTGCTTTTCCAGGAGCACCTCGGCGGTGACGGCCGCCTCAACCAAGTCCTTGTCGGCCGCATCCATGATCGCGGCGTCCAGCCCGGCCGCCAGCGCCATCACCAGGCACGTCCGGTTGATCAGGTGGTTCGCCAGGCACTTCTGGCTCACGTTGGAGAGGCCGAGGATGAAGTGCGGCGGGGGATCGTTCACGACCTTGAGCTGGCGGATCGCCTCGAAGACGTTCTGCACCTGCTTCGGGGCCACGTTGACGGGGAGGATGATCGGGTCGACGAAGAGGTCCGACGGAGGGATGCCGGCCTCGATCGCGGCCATGATGAAGGCCGCGCCGCATTCGACGCGCTTCTCGACGTTGCCCGGGACCCCCTCCTTGTCCATCGTCAGCCCGATGATCCCCGTCTTGTTCGCCGCGGCGAGCGGGATGAGCTTGCCCATGCAGTCGGGGTCGGCGGTCGTGGAGTTGATGATCAGCTTGCCCCCGACCTTCGGGACCGCCCCGACGAGCACGTCGGGCTTCGCGCTGTCGAGGGAGAGCGTCTTGTCCGTCACCTCGCGAACGGTGGCGGCCAACCAGACGAAGTTCTCGACCGGATCGCCCTTCGACGGGCCGATGTTGATGTCGATGACATCCGCCCCACCGGCCACCTGCTCCCGGACCAGGTCCTGGATGACCTTCTTGTTCCGCTCCGGGATCGCCGCCCGGACGTCGCGGTACATCCCGTTGATGCGCTCGCTGAAGATGATCATTCGATGCTCCTGGGATTATGAGCCGACCAGCGCCCGGATGGCTTTCCGGACAGACTCGATCGCCTTGGGATGCCGCATGATGAGGATGTCGGCGCCGCCCTGCAGCAGGTTCGTTCCTGTAACGGCCTCCCAGAGGGGGCCCCGCTGGGAGGCGGCCCCCCACGTCGCGGCCGCCTCATCCCCCGCCTTGGCCTCCTTGGCCCGCCACGACTCGTACCCGATGTCGAGGATGACCGGCTGGGCCATGAGGCGATCGCCCGTCAAGGCCGCGATCCGGCCGCGCTCGAGAATGGAATAGACGTATTCCATGCCGTATCCGAGGGCCGCCGTCGTCGGATAGATGACGATGTTCTCGACGGGATACCCCATGTCACTCACGAGGATGTTGACCTGCTTCGCCTTGTTGATGTCGATGGGGGAGAGGGCGATCAGCTTGTGGCCGGCGGCCTGCGCGGCGGCGGTGAGGGTCCGATACTCCTTCTCGGTGACGGCGCCAAGCAGGCAGTTCTCGCCCTTGGCCGCCTCGGCGACGCGCGGCATCACCTTCTGGTCCTTCTCGGGGACATCGCACCCCCAGACGATGAGGGGCAGATCCGTCGCACCGAGGACCGCCTTGACGGTCGCGACGGCGTCGTCCGGCGTCCGGTTGCCCAGGTCGGGATGGGTGCCGACGAGGCGGAGATTGACGAGATCGGCCCCCAACTCGGCGGCCCGCTTCGCCCACCGGGCGGGATCGGACCAGACGTCCTTGTAGACCCCGGCGATCTCCGCCGGCCATTCCTCTGGGGCGACATCCAGCACGTCGATCGCGACGACAGGGGGATTCGGCGTCTCTCCGTCGAAGCCGAGAAAGGGGATGCCCTTCTGGCCGCCGACGGTGACCTTCCGGCCCCGGGTGCCGCCCTCGGCCTTCGTGGCCCCGATCGTCACCGGGTTGATTGCACCCGACCACTTTTCCGCCGCGTTGGGGACCGCCATCGACCTCCTCCTTTCCGGAGCCCGTGCCCCCGGGGGGCCGGCTCGACCTGACACGCTACGGACCGGTTTCCAGTTTGTCAACGGTTCGTTTTGCCGCCGCCAGCGCGGGCGATCCGGCGTCCAGGCCGAACACGTCGCGGCCTTCCGCGCCCGCCCGCTCGACGGCGTCGTCCTGCGGCACGTCGGGCAGCCGCTCGACGTCGCGACCGAGGGCGGCCATCTCCCCCGCAAAGGCATCCGCCGCGCCGGGGCGGACCCGGTTGACCAGCACCGCCCGCCGGGCGACGCGGATCGGCAGCTCGCGGGAGAGGGCGATGACCCGCTGGGCCGCCCGGAGGCCCGGTCGCGTCGGATCCATCACCGCGATCAGGATGTCGACATCGTTCGTCGTCCGGCGCGACAGGTGCTCCATGCCGGCCTCGTTGTCGATCAGCACGGCCTTGTAGTTTCGGGCGAGGCCGTCGACCGTCTTTCTCAGGAGCGAGTTCACGTAGCAATAGCACCGGGGCCCCTCGGGACGCCCCATTGTGACCAGGTCGAACCCCTCGGACTCGACCAGGGCCCGCTGGATCTCGTCCTCGACCGCCCGGGCGCGACCGAGGCCGCTGGCGGGAGAGCCCTCCGGACTGGCCCCCTGGTCGCGGATGTCGGCCAGGGTCCGCCCGCATTCGACGCCGAGGGACTCCGCCAGGTTCGAATTCGGGTCCGCATCCACCGCCAGGATCGGGGTCTTCCCCGCCTCGCGCAGCGCCCGGACGAGCAGCGCGGAAAAAGTCGTCTTCCCCATCCCCCCCTTGCCGGCCACCGCGATGGAGAGCGCCACGCCTTCCTCCTTCGTCCCAGAGCCGTCCGATCCGCGCGTCACGCCGACCCGCGCACCGCCGTTTCCACCGACGGGAACCGACGGAGGTCCGTATGCGGCAGGAAACTGGCGGAGGTGAACTGCTCCATATAGCCCGGATCCACGAGCAGCTCGCGGTAGGTCATGCGCTCGAGAATCCGGTCCACCTCGCTCATCCGCGTCCAGTCGCGGAGGACGATCTTGGCCCCGCGAAGCGATCCGTTTCCGATGAAACGGACGCGGTCGAGGGGCACATCGGGCAGGAGCCCGATCCGGATGCACCGCTCGATGTCCAGCTTGTTCCCGAAGGACCCGGCGATATAAAGGCGGCGGACGTCGCTGAAGGACAGGTTGAGCGACGTCACGAGCGAGTCGGCGGCGGCATACAGGGAGGCCTTGGTCCGGATCAGGTTCTCGATGTCCGTCTCCGTGATCACGACCTCGAGGCCTTTTCCGTCCGGCGGGGCGGGGGCGAGAATGAACTCCGGGCGCCCGTCGTCCGGCGAGGACCGGAAACGGCCCGGCAGGCGATCCGTCTGGAGGCGCCCGGCGCGGTCCACGAGCCCGGCCGCGAACATCTCCGCGAGGGCGTCGATCATGCCTGTGCCGCAGAGACCGACGGGGGGCGCCCCGTCGATCGTGGTCCAGGCGATACGCAGATCGCTCCCGATGCGGACCGTGTCGATCGCCCCCGACGTCGCGCGCATGCCGCACTTCACCGAGCCCCCCTCGAAGGCCGGCCCCGCCGAGGCGGAGCAGGCGATGAGAAATTCCCGGTTCCCGAGGACGACCTCGCCGTTGGTCCCGACGTCAACGAGGAGCGACACCTCGTCGGACTGGTGCATCCCGGAGGCGAGCACGCCCGCGGTGATGTCCCCGCCGACATAGCTTCCCGCCATCGGCATCGCGTAGAGCAGCCCGTGCGGATGGATGCGCAGACCGATCTCGGATGCTGGAACGGGCGACAAGGAGGTCGCCGCCGGGACGAATGGGGATATCCGGATGAGGTCCGCCTCGAGCCCCAGCAGGAGGTGCAGCATGACGGTGTTTCCGGCGGTCGAGACGCAGAGGATCTCGTCCCGGCGTACACCGGCACGGCCGACAAGCGTCTCGACAAGCGCATCGAGATCCCCGACGATACGGTCCCGGAGATCCTCC
>CAYUME010000576.1:0-3915 GCA_964445475.1 uncultured Planctomycetia bacterium | reverse complement strand
GAATTAAACTCCCATTTTCCCCGCGCCCCGCGGTATGGCTCTCTGGGGGGGACATTTCCGTGGATCCAACGGGGGCGGGGGGGGCGGGGCCGCCGCGGCCCGACGGGCCTCCCCGTCCGGGGATGGCGTCAGCCCGGGCAACGGCCCCCTATCGGGGCCGGCGGTCAGGGACCGAGGGGCACCCCCCGAAGATCCCGCTCGAGATCGCCCAGGATCGCCGCCAGTCCCGCGTTCCAGCCGGCGACGAACGCCGGCGGGGCGGCCTCGGGGACGACGACCTCGCGCCGATAGGCCTTGCGGAAAACGGGGCGCGGGACGTCGCGGAGGTCGATCAGCGCGAAGTGCAGCGCGATCACGGCCCGCGGGCCGTCCGCACCGGCGAGGTCCGCGTAGAGCGCCGCGCCGGTCCCCTCCAGGGCGTGGGTCGCCTCCACGAGGCTCCCGGTCTCGATCACCTGCCCGAAAATCCCTGTCGCGCTGATCCAGCGATGCGTCTCCTCGGCGAGGATCGCGGCCGGCGCCACGAGAAAGGCGTGGTAGAAGTCGGATTCCCACGTCACGGCGTCCCGCCGCGTCACCAGCTCCACGCCCTCGAACCGGGGGGACATGCGGAAGCGGCGGACGGCCAGGAGGGCGTCCTTCGCGGCGGGGGCGGCCGCGGCGCCCGGCCGCTCCGCCCGCAGGTCGTAGAAGCGGCGGTCGGGGTAAGGCTGCTTCAGGTCCTCGAGGCCGCAGCCCGCCAGCGGGACGGCCAGGAGGAGCACCCGTGCAATCCGTCTCATTTCGCCTCCTTCCGGGGGGGCGGCTCGCCCAGGATGACGCCGCCGGGATTCCGGCGCAGCTGGCCCACCAGGAGCCGCAGCTCGTCCGTCGCCGCCCGCAGGTTCTCCAGGATCTCGGCCAGGGTCTCCCGCTTCCCGGCGAGGAGCAGATCCGCGCGCCGGACGACCCGGCTGGCGTCGCGGAGGACGGGGGTCGCCTCCTTCGCCGCCTCGGACACGCTCGCCACCGCCGGGCGCACGTCGCGGTCGAGCGCCGTCCCGACCTGGGCGACGAGCCGGTCGATCGACGCGACCAGCGCGTCGATGCGGGCCTGCGTCCCGGGCACCCCCGCGGCCACGCCCTTCAGCTCCTTCAGCGCCGGCGCGAGATCCTCGTTCACGGTCCGGGTCAGCGACGCCATCAGGACCCGCAGGTCGCCCCCGACCTTGTCCAGCTGCGCCGCCTCCAGCTGCGTCATGAGCGTGTCGAGCGAGTCGAGGAACTGCCGGCTCGTGCTGGGCCGGGAGGGGATGTATAGGTGCTCCGGCTCCCAGGGCAGCGTCTTGAACGGGTAGCGCGCCGGATCGGCCATGTCGATCTCCAGGTAGGCGACGCCGGTGAGACCGGCCATGGCGAGGCGGATCCGCATGCCTTCCTCGATGAAGCGCTGGAGCCGCTCCGCCGTTATGGCCAGGCGGCTGTTGTCGAGGCTGACGACGATGCGGATCAGCTCGTCGTACTTCCGGACCGGGTCCCGCGTATTCCCGTACTTCATGAAGGCGAAGCCGATCTCCTCGATGCGCCCCACCGTCACGCCGCGGGCCTTCACGGGCAGGCCCTCGGCGAGCCCCTGGACGGACTCGTCGAGGTAGGTCTCGGCCAGGGTCCGCTCCGGCGCGAAGAGGCCGGAGCCGAGGATCCCGATCCCGGCCAGCAGCATCCCCGCGGCCAGCAGGACGAAGAGGCCGAGACGGACGTAGCGGGCGTTTTCGTCCATGCGATTTCCTTCCGCATTTCACGGCGCCGCGGCGGGGGCGGGCTCCCGCCGGAAGAAGGCGCGGACCCGCGGGTCCGCGGCGTCCCGGAGCGCCGCCGGCGTCCCCTCCGCGATGATCCCCATCGTCTCGCGGTCGAGCATGACGGCCCGGTCGGCGATGGCGCGGATGCTGGCCAGCTCGTGCGTCACCACCACGAAGGTCGCCGCCAGCGTCCGGGAGAGCCGGCGGATCAGGGCGTCGAGCCCCGCCGAGGTGACGGGGTCGAGGCCGGCCGAGGGCTCGTCGAGGAAGAGGAGACCCGGATCGAGCGCCAAGGCGCGCGCGATGGCGGCGCGCTTCTGCATCCCGCCGCTCAGCTCCGACGGCAGGTGATGCTCGAATCCCGAGAGGCCGACGAGCGCCAGCTTCATGCGGGCGACGAGCGTCCGCGCTGCCGGAGGCAGGTCCGTGTACTCCTCCAGCGGCAGGCAGACGTTGCCGAGCAGGGAGAGCCCGCCGAAGAGGGCCCCCCCCTGGTACATGACGCCGATCCGCCGCAGGAGCCGCCGGCGCGCCTCCCCGGACGCCGCCCCGAGATCCTCCCCGAGCAGCCGGATCGTCCCCGCCGCAGGCGGCCGGAGGCCGATCAGCTGCTTCAGCAGCGTGCTCTTCCCGCACCCGGAGCCGCCGAGGATCACGAAGACCTCGCCGCGGCGGACGTCGAAGGTCACGTCGCGGAAGACGACGCGCCCCCCGTAGGCCGCCGACAGGCGCTCCACCCGGATGACGGGCTCGTCCATGGGTCCCATTTCCGCAACCCCAGTCGTCACAAAGCACGGAGCACACGGAGCAGGCACGGAGGAGTCGGGGATGAGCCGCCTCTCCCATCTCCTCCGTGTCGTCTCCGTGATCTCCGTGTCTCCGGGGCTCGTTTCTTCAGACGCCCAGCGCGTAGTACAGGACCGACAGCACGCCGTCGGCCAGGATGATCAGGACGAGGCCGCTGACGACGGCGCGGGTGGCGGCGCGGCCGACGGCGCCCGGCCCCGCCCCGGCCTGCAGCCCCCGCAGGCAGCCCACGGCGACCACGAGGACGCCGAAGCAGAAGGCCTTCACGAGCCCGCCGACCAGGTCCCCCGGGCCGCAGGTGGCGGCGATCTGGTTCACGTAGGTCACGAAGGGGAAGCCGAGCGCCCCGTAGATCAGCGCGCCCCCCGCCAGCCCCGCCAGGGTGAAGTAGAGGCTCAGCAGCGGCGTCACCGCCACGCCGGCGAGGACGCGCGGCACGACGAGGAACCGGACGGGCGCCAGCCCCATCGTCGTCAGGGCGCTGACCTCCTCGTTCACCTTCATCGTCCCGAGCTCCGCGGCGAAGGCGGCCCCCGTGCGCCCGGCGAGGAGGATGGCCGTCATCAACGGCCCCAGCTCGCGGATCAGCGCCATCCCCACGGAGTCCGCGACGAAGATCTCGGCGCCGAAGACCCGCAGCACCTGGGCGCCCTGGAAGGCCAGGATCACGCCGATCAGGAAACCGACGAGCCCGACGATCGGGAGGGCGTCCACGCCGGCCTCCTCGGCCACGCGCGCCGCGTCCCGCCAGCGCACGGACCGGGGGCGGACGAGCGCCCGGACGAGCGACGCCGTCAGCTCCCCCGTGAAGCCGATCAGGGCGACAAGATCCCGCGCCACGGCCGCGGCGGCCCGCCCCACGTGCGCCACGAACCCGGCGGGGGGAGGCGGCGCCGGCGGCGCGGGGAGCCCCGCCGGAAAGAGCTCGGCGAGCCGGGCGGCCTCCGCCGGCAGCCCCGCGATCTCCAGGCCGGGCGACCGGCGGCGCAGCTCGAGGAGGAGGGAGAGCCCCGTCAGGTCGCAGTAGGCAAGGCGTGCCGCATCCACCCGCAGCGCCCCGGCCGGGGCGGCATCGAGCGCCCCCGTCATCTCCCGCCAGATCCGGCCGGTCGACGCGGCGTCGAGCCGCCCCTCGAGGATGACCGTCATCCGATCGCCGTCCCGCTCCATCCGGACCGTGGCCCCGTCGGACATCCCCGTCGCTCCCCCAGGATCGGCAGACGCAGGGCGGATAGATGATATGTAGAGGCGCTGCGCCGGTCAAGCCGACGTGCGACAATGTCGGCTGGCCCCAAAGAAGGAGGCGCAGCCATGGTGTACTATGCCG
>CAYUME010000575.1:2585-3915 GCA_964445475.1 uncultured Planctomycetia bacterium | reverse complement strand
ATGCCGTCGTTATTCTGGTTCACATGCGACCGCACCGTGATGCCCCGGATCGCCACCCCGTCGCAGCACAGATAGTGCTGTACCCACATCGGCGAGTCCTTGATCGTGACGCCGCTGATCGAGACGTCCCGGCAGCGGATCATCCGGATCATGTACGGCCTCACCTTGTACGGACCCTTGAACGCCGCGCCCTGCCCGTCAATCGTCCCCCTGCCCTCGATCGACACGTTCACCGCGTCTTCGGCATGGATCAGGCTCTTGTCCGTGTAGTTGTCGGTGTAGGAGCGGAGGGCGGGGACGTGCGGGGGGTAGTCCTCGAGGCGGGTGCTGCCGAGGAGGGTGGCGCCGGCCTCGATCACCAGCGCGACGCCGCTCCGGAGGACGATCGTGCCGGAGAGGAAGGTGCCGCCGGCGAGGACGACGCGCCCGCCGCCGGCCGCGGCGCAGGCGTCGACGGCGGCCTGGAGGGCCTTCGTGTCGGGCGTCGTGCCGTCCCCGGCGGCCCCGTGCGCGCGGGCGTCGAAGACGCCGGGGGACGGGGCGGGCTCGGCGACGAGGCGGACGCACGGCAGGACGGCGATCGCGAGGGCCAGCCGGAACGACCGGATGCCGCCGCTCACGAGGACGGCCGATCCGTTGCCCCGGGGCCCGCCTCGGCGTTCATCCGTGTTCATCTGCGGCTCCCTTCGCCCTGCGGCTCCGCCTCGTCCGCGCCTCCGCGGCCTGTCCTACGGCCGATCGGGCGCCGCCTTCACGGCGCCCGCGATGTCGATCAGATATAGCTGCCGCCCGTGCCCCCCGTGCGCGGAGTCGATGACCACCTTCGTCCCGTCGGGGCTGAAGCGCGGGTGCGTGTCGCAGCGCCACTCGCCCTGGTACGCCGGCGGAAGATGGAAGCGCCCCAGCTCGACCGTCCGGCCGGTGTCCACGTGATAGAGGTAGACGATCTGTTCGCGCTTTTTGCCGGTCGGGTAGGTGTCGTTCAGGATCCAGGCGTTCCCGGGCAGGTAGGTGCAGTGCCCGTTTTGCGTCATGACGCCGTCGCCGACGGCCTCGACCCGGTCGGCCCCGTCCTCGTAGAGGTAGAACGTCCACTGCTTCGACGGGTGCCAGGACCACGCGAGGATGTGCGTCGGGTCGCGCCAGATGAAGTGGCTGGTCTGGCCGTAGGGGTCGACGACGCGGACGTCCGAGCCGTCGGCGCTTGCCGTGCACATCCGGGTGAAGAATCCTCCTCCCTTCAAGGGCCTCCAGCGGTGGAGGAAGATGAACCGCCTGCCGTCGGTCGAGTAGAGGAGGTGGTTGAAGTAGTGCTTGGACTGGTCGAAAG
>CAYUME010000575.1:0-2575 GCA_964445475.1 uncultured Planctomycetia bacterium | reverse complement strand
AGGCGGAGCCTTGGCCCCCTCCTTCAGGGGGATCTTGACGATGTCGGCCAGGGAGACGATCAGCTTCGCCTCGCCGCGGTCGAGGTCGACGCGCCAGATGCCGGCGTTCTTCGGGGCGGGGTCGTCCTTGTGGGGGTCGGGGAGGCCGGCATAGCCGTAGCCGGGGCGCATGTCCTGGATCCGGCGGAAGTCGGCGGTGACGGCGGTCTTCCCGTCGGGGCTGAGGGTGTAGACCGGCCAGGGGATCGTGCGCGCCTGGCGCGTCCGGACGTCCAGGATCCTGCAGACGAAGCGGTCGTCCTCCCGGTCGTTCCAGAGGACCTCGGTCTTCGAGCCCGGTCGCCACTGGAGCATGCAGCCCTGCTGCCAGCCCCACGAGCGGCTTTCGCCAAGCCGGATCCACCTGTCGCCGTCCTGGAGATCGACCATGCCGATCTCGACGACGTCGTCGGCCGTGGGGCTGCGGCCCTCGAAGCCGACGGCCATCCCGAGGACGTGGCGGCCGGCCGGGTCGAACTCGAGCTTGTCGTAGTAGCCGAACCAGTGGTGCCGCGGGCCGCGGGTGATGGCGCGAACCGGGGCGGGCTCGGCCTGGAGCGCCGCCGGGGCGAGCGCGCCGAGGAGCGCCGCCGCGCCGAGGATCCGCGTGAGCGTTGCGCGACCGTTCATGAGCGTCTCCTTCGGATTGAAGAGGGACCGAAGGCCCTACCCTAGTCGTTTCGCGGACGTCGCACCAAGAAATACGCCCCGTTCTTTCCTCGCGCTAGCCGATCCCTCCGGCCTCGCGCACCGCGTCGCGCAGGGCGAGGATGTTCCGCCAGGGCGTCCGCGGGCTCGTGTTGCAGCTGCTGGAATAGACGAAGCGCGGGTTGCCCCGCATCGACCGGATCAGGTCCCGCGCGTACGCGCGGATGACGTGCGGGGCGTCATCCGCAAAGAGCTCCTGTTGCGCGCACGTGTCGCCGCCCTCGACCAGGAAATCGGGCCCGATCAGGGCGTGGGCCTGCTCCAGCGGAAAGTCCCCCATCGGAGGCGGCGTCAGCCCCTCCAGGCAGTCGATCCCGGCCTTCGCGACCCATGGCGCCAGCGCCCGCGTGCAGCCGCACGAGTGGACCCAGAGACGGCCGCCGCGCGCGTGGACGAGGTCGGCGACGGCGCGGTAATGGCCCAGGAGGTACCGCTCGAAATAGGCGGGGGGGAAGAGCCGCGCGTCGAGGTTGTCGTTCGACATGAAGAGCCGGGCGTCGGTGCGGTCGAGGAGGTCCTGGACGAACGCGAGCGTCCGGCGGGTGTGGAGCGCGAAGAGATCCGCCAGACGGTCGGCATGGTCCGCGAGCCAGAAGATGCCGTTCTCGGGGCCGGCGAGCCAGTAGAGCAGCTTGACCGGGTTCTCGGGGATCTCCTGGAGGACGAGGCCGTCGGTGCCGATGGCCGCCGATCCGGCCGCGTGCGGGACCGGATTGCCGTCGTACTGGCGGTCCTCGACGAAGGCGCGGACGGCGTCGTACTCGCGGTCGAAGTCCTTCCACCAGTGCTCCTCCTCGAAGTCCGCGCCGGTCTCCGGCTCGAAGCGCCAGACTTGTGTGAGGGCGCCGTGCGGCGTCTCGAGGTGGCGGCGGAGGACGGTGCCGCCGGTGTAGGTATGGAAGGCGGTGACGAGGGGGCGGTCGGGCTTCGGGCCGTCCCAGGCGACGGTCAGGCGGCAGGCGGAAAAACGGGTGTTTTCGCCGGGGAAGCCGCGCCCCTTGATCTGGCCGTCCCAGCGGGTGACGATCTCGGCTCCGAGACGGCGGAGGACATCGAGGGGGGAGTCGCAGCCGCGGAGCTCGTCGGGGAGGGTGCCGCGGAGCCGGTTGACGTAGAACCACTGGTGGAGATTGGGCGCCCACGGCACGGTGTCGGGGCGCTCGCCGTTCATGGCGCAGAGAAGGCGCTCTCTACCCGTCATGGGGCAATATTACTTAAAGGGACATCCACAACACGTCCCGGAAGAGGCGTATCGCGGCGTTACTTCTTACAGGGAAGTGACTTGCGCGATAATCGCGAGTTTGGCACGGCATTTGCTTATGCCTGTCTTCAGCCTGGCCACCCCCGGAGAGTGGGAAAGGGTCTCGACGGGGATGGCGTGGCTGCATGCCTGGCCGGCTGAAGTCCCGGAGGGACGAAAGCGGCCGGACCGCGGTCGAGAGGCGGGGGCCACTCCCGGCGCGAAGCGCAGGCGCGGGGAGAAGGGAGAGGGTGCGTCCCGATCCCCGTTTTCCCTGTCCCGCCCCTCATGAGGGGCGGGGTGTCGGTGGGAGGCGGGGGGGGGCGCCTCGCGGCCTGGCTTTGTCCGCGCCCTCCGCATCGAAACCCCCGCAGCACATCCACCGGCGCCTTCCCCAGCGGCGCGCTCGTCAGCGTCGCCAGCGCGCCGCCCTCCACGAGCACCTCGACCACTCCGTCCGCCCCCGGCACGGGGGCGGGCTCGATGGCGTTCGGATGATAGGGCCCCGTTCGCTCCAGTTCCGCGAACCGCGCGCCGGGCCACGCCACGCGCCCCCGCCGCGGCGCCGTCCCGCGGTTGAGGGCGACC
>CAYUME010000574.1:0-3920 GCA_964445475.1 uncultured Planctomycetia bacterium | reverse complement strand
CTTGTCCACCGAACGTAAATTGGGGGCACCTCCCGGCCGGGGGCCAGGGGGCAAAACAATTGAAACAACCGGGGGGGGGGGGTAGGGATCCACCCGGAAGCGTTCCCTTGTTTCGGACGTCCGAACCCGGTAAGATGCTCTTTCTCCTCTTGGGGCGGCGAGGCGCAGCTGCCCCTGTCCTAGCCCGTCGCCGGACGGCCACGCCCCGCTCCCGTCTTCCCCCCCTCGGACCCGCGAAACCATGAAGCTGCTCCTGACCTCCGTCTTCGGACCGTACGGCGTGGACGACCGGTACGGCGAGAAGGACAACAAGATGGAGCTCTTCCACAACCAGGTGACGCGGGAGCAGGGCATCTTCTCCTACCGGTTCAACCACGCCAGCCACGGCCTCTACTTCATCGCCGCGAACCTGGACATCCCGACGACGGTGCTGGACTTCCCCCGTCTGCGGCGGTTCGCGCGGGAGCTGAAGAAGGGGTACGACTACGTCGGCATCAGCTTCATCGTGCCGAACTTCGAGAAGGCGCGGCTGATGGCGCGGCTGGTCCGGCGCCTCTCCCCCGGCACGAAGATCATCCTGGGGGGGCACGGGGTCTCCGTCCCCGGCATCGAGACCCGGATCGAGCACGACCACCTCTGCCGGGGCGAGGGGGTCCGGTTCCTGCGGAACCTCTTCCACGAGGACCCGGACAAGCCGATCCGGCACCCGCTCACCTACAGCTCGTTCAACCGCGAGGTGATGGGGGTGCCGTGGGCCGCCAACGGCGGGATCCTCGTGACCGGCGTGGGCTGCCCGAACAAGTGCCGCTTCTGCGCGACCTCCCACTTCTTCGGGGAGTACGTCCCGTACCTGAAGACCGGCCGGGAGATCTACGACGTCTGCTGCGAGTACGAGAAGCGGCTCGGCGTGACCGACTTCGGCGTGCTGGACGAGAACTTCCTCAAGTACCCGGGCCGCGCGATGGAGCTGCTGGAGATCCTGGAGCGGGAGCGCCGCCGATTCTCCTTCGCCATCTTCAGCTCGGCGGAGACCCTCACGGCCCTCGGGGACCTCGACCTCCTCGTCCGCCTGGGCGTCACGTTCGTCTGGATCGGCGTCGAGTCCAAGCGGGAGATCTACGAGAAGAACAAGGGCGTGGACTTCCACCGGCTGGTCCAGGAGCTTCACCGGCGGGGCATTGCCGTGATGGCCTCCGCGATCCTCTTTCTGGAGAACCACGACAAGCAGACGATCTGGGACGACATCACCTTCGCCTCCTCGCTGGGGGCGGACTACCTCCAGTTCATGCAGCTGGGGCCCGTCCCGGGGACGGCCCTCTACGCCAGCTACCGGGAGCAGGGGAAGCTGCTCGCGAGCGTCCCCCTCCGCTCCCAGCACGGGCAGGGCTCCATCTGGTTCCGCCACGATCACTTCACGCGGGACGAGTCGCAGGAGGTCCTCCGGCAGGCGTTCCGGCACGACTACCGGGAGAACGGCCCCTCCCTGCTGCGGGCGATCCGGACGACGCTGCAGGGATACGAGTACTGCCTCACCCACCCCAGCGCGGCCGTGCGGGGCCGGGCGGCCACGTTCCGGCCGATGCTCGACCTGATGCGGTGCTTCCTGACGAGCCTGCGGGTCCACTGCCGGGGCGAGGTCGCCCGCGGCATGCTGCGGGGCGTGCGCGACTCGTTCAACCGGCTGCTGGGCCGGCGGAGCCTGAAGACACGCGTGCTCTCCCTCGTCGTGCTCCTGCTCTCGATCAAGGAATCCCTGCGGATCACCTTCCTGTCGGACGTCCGGCAGCCCCGGACGCTCTACTGCCCGCCGGGCAAGCTGGGACAGATCGTGGGGGCGGGGCGGTGAGGCGCATCCCACACCGTTGACACCCGCCATGCCTCCCGCCTAGAATCGGGCGGGTCGGGTCGGGGTTGTCCCCTGGCGCGAGGGACGACTCGAACGGGCAGGGGACCCCCCTCCCGCGGCGGTGGACCAACCCCTCCCCTCTCCTTCCTTATATATAGGCAGTCTGGTCGTGCCTCCGGGGCGCACGTCCTGGGGTGAGGGCGAGGCGGGGCGTCGATTCCCGAAGCCATGGATCCTGGCGCGATGAGGCATCTCATTCGGGCACAAGTGCTTGCGCTTGCGGCGGTGCTGGTCGCCGGCTGCGACCGGGGCGGCGGGGAGGGACCGGGCGCCAGGGCCGGCGCGGCGGCGACGGCCCCCGGCGACGACGCCCTCGTCGGGTCGGCCACGTGCCGGGAGTGCCACGAGAAGTTCTACCGGCTCTGGTCCACGTCCCACCACGGCCTGGCGATGCAGGTCTTCACCCCCGCGCTGGCGGCGTCGGCGTTCACGCCGCAGGCGGGGGAGATCGAGGTGCCCGAGCCCGGGAGCCGGGCGACGCTCCGATACCGGGCGGACGTGGCGGGGGGGCGGGTGGTCGAGACGGGGCCGGGGGGGACGAAGGACTGGCCGATCGCGCACGTCATGGGGGGGCGGAACGTCACGTTCCTGCTGACGCCCTTCGCGCGCGGGCGCCTCCAGGTCCTGCCCGTCGCCTACGACGTGCGCCGCAAGGAATGGTACGAGACGTCGTCCAGCGCGATGCGCCACTTCGCGGATGCGCCGGAGCAGCGGGTGCACTGGACGGAGCCGGAGTGGACGTTCAACACCTCGTGCCACGGCTGCCACGTCAGCCAGTTCGCGGCGAACTACGTCCGGGGGACGGACAGCTACCGGACGACGTGGGCGGAGCCGGGGATCAACTGCGAGACGTGCCACGGCGCCTGCGGGGGGCACGTCCGGGCCTGCCGCGCGGCCCCGCCGGGCGCGGTCCCGAAGGACCTGAAGATCATCAGCACGAAGCCGTTCTCGCACGGGCAGATGAACGACCTCTGCGCGCCGTGCCACGCGAAGATGTCGCCGATCACCGCCTCGTTCACGCCGGGGGAGCGGTACTTCGACCATTTCGACCTGACGGCGTGGGAGCACCGGGACTTCTACCCCGACGGGCGGGATCTCGGGGAGAACTACACGATGACGGGCTGGCGGGCGAGCCCGTGTGCCGTCTCCGGGCAGCTCGACTGCATGCACTGCCACACCTCGAGCGGCCGGTACCGGTTCCGGGAGGCGGGGACGGAGGACGGCGCCTGCCTGCCGTGCCACGCGGACCGGGTGAAGGAGGCGGCGGCGCACCACCGGCACCCGGCGGGGAAGCCGGGGTCGCATTGCATCGACTGCCACATGCCGACGACGGCCTTCGCGCGGATGACGCGGAGCGACCACTCGATGCGCCCGCCGACCCCGGCGACGACGCTCGCCTTCCAGTCCCCGAACGCCTGCTCGCTCTGCCACACCGACCACGACGCGGCCTGGGCGGACGCACGGGTGCGCGAATGGCACGCGGAGGACTACCAGGCCCCGGCGCTCGAGCGGGGGCGGCTGATCGCGGCGGCGCGGAAGGGGGACTGGTCGCGCCTGGCGGCGATGACGGACACCGTGACGCGGGCGGGCCGGGAGGAGGTGACCGCCGTCTCGATGCTCCGCCTCCTCCGGTCGTGCCCGCAGGAGGCGAAGTGGCCCGCGATCCTGGCGGCCGCGAAGGACCCCTCGCCGTGGGTGCGCGCGGCGGCGATGGAGGCGCTGGGGGACCGGCTCGACGCCGCGCCGCTCGCCGCGCTCGCCGCCGGGTGCCGCGACGGGCACCGCCTGGTCCGCGTCCGCGCCGCCTACGCGCTCGCCGGCGTCCGTCCGGAGCGGCTTCCGGAGGCGGACCGGCGGGGGGTGGAGGCGGCGACGCGCGAGCTGGAGGGGTCGCTCGCCTGCCGGCCGGACGACCACGCCTCGCACTACAACCTCGGCAACATTTTCCTGCAGCGGGGCGAGACGGCCCGCGCGATCGGGGCCTTCGAGGAGGCGATCCGCCTCCGGCCCGATG
>CAYUME010000573.1:2873-3923 GCA_964445475.1 uncultured Planctomycetia bacterium | reverse complement strand
ACCGGCCGCGCCCTCCTCGCCCTCCCCGGCCACGCCGGCGACGTCCTCGCCGCGGCCGTTAACTCCGTCGCGACCCTCGCCCTCTCCGGCGGGGCGGACGGGACCGTCCGCCTCTGGGACCTCGCGCACGGCACCCTCCTCCGCGTCCTCGAGGGACACGCCGGCCCCGTCCGCGCCGTCGCCCTCTCCCCCGACGGCCGCGTCGCCGTCTCGGGGGGCGACGACCGCACCCTCCGCTGCTGGGACCCCGGAACCGGAGCCTGCCTCCGCACGCTCGAGGGCCACGCCGACGCCCTCCTCGCCGCCGCGCTCTCCCCGGACGGCGGCCGGGCCGTGACCGGCGGCGCCGACCGCTCCGTCCGCGTCTGGGATCTCGGCACGGGCGCCGGCCACCATGTCCTCGAGGGGCACGCCGACGCCGTCTCCGCGCTGGCCCTCACCTTCAACGGGGCCCACGCCCTGTCGGCGGGAGGCGACCGGGAGCTCCGGCTCTGGGACCTCGCCGACGGCGCCTGTCTGCGGACCTTCGCGGGGCACACCGACGCGGTCGAGGCCGTCGCCGTGGCGCCCGGCGGCCGCTTCGCCGTCTCCGGCGGGGCGGACGGGACCGTTCGCCTCTGGGACCTCGCCACCCGCCAGTGCCTGCGGACCTTCGCGGGGCACGGCGGGACGGTGAAGGCGGCAGCAGTGACACCGGACGGCCGCCACGCGGTCACGGGCGGCGCCGACGGGACGGTGCGGCGCTGGGATCTGGGAGAGGGGACGCCGCTCACGTCGAGCGCCTTCATGGTCTGCCGTGTCGGCACCCCCGTCCTCGCCCAGGTCACGGGCCGCCGGTTCCGGAAGAGCCTGACCGCCGCGCAGGCCTCGCTGGCCGCCGGCGACTGCCGCGCCGCCTACGCGCACCTCACGATGGCCCGGCTCGTCAAGGGCTACGAGCGCGACCCCGAGGCGTTGGGGCTCTCCGCCAAGCTCTCCGCCCACCTCCCGCGCACGGGCCTCCGGGCCAGCTGGTTCGTCCGGCCGCTCACCGGCCACGCGGACGGCGTG
>CAYUME010000573.1:0-2863 GCA_964445475.1 uncultured Planctomycetia bacterium | reverse complement strand
AACGCCGCGTGCGTCCTCCCCGACGGCCGCGCCGTGTCGGGGAGCTTCGACGACACGCTGCGCGTCTGGGAGCTTCCGGGGGGGCGCTGCGCGAAGACGATCGAGCGGGCGGGATGGGTCCTCGCCCTCGCCCCCGTCCCCGACGGCCGGCTCCTCGTCTCCCGGAGCGAGACGCGCCTGCACCTCTGGGACCTGGAGACGGGAACGTGCGCCCGGACGCACCTCGTCGGCGACCAGGCCGGCAAGGGCCTGGCGGTGACGCCCGACGGACGCTTCCTGCTCGCGTGGGGCGAATCGCGGGCGGGCCGGATCGCGCTCGGCCGCTGGGACCTCGCCAGCGGGAAGGCCTTCCGGTCGTCGGACCCGACCGCCTGTGGCCGCGTGGAGGCGCTGGCGGTGACGCCGGACGGGCGCCTCGGCGTCGCCGCGGGCGACGCGCGCGCCCTCTTCGTCTGGGACCTGCTCCGGAGCCGATGCCTCCGCCTTCTCAAGGGGCACCGCAAGGAGGTCCGCACCGTCGCCGCCACGCCCGACAGCCGCATGGCCCTCTCGGGCGGCGCCGACCGGACGCTGCGCCTCTGGGACCTCGAGTCGGGTCGCTGCCTCCGCGTCCTCGAGGGACACGACGGGGCGGTGACGTCGGCGGTCGTCACCGCCGACGGCGGCTTCGCCCTCTCCGGTGGGGCGGACAAGACCCTCCGCGTCTGGGACCTGGCCACGGGCCAGGTCCTCCGCGTCTTCGAAGGGCACGCCGAGGAGGTCAACGCGGTGACGATCACCCCCGACGGACGCTTCGCCCTTTCCGCCAGCGACGATCGGACGCTGCGCCTCTGGGAGCTCGACTGGGAGCTGGACCCGGACATGACCTCCAAATCGCTGGCGGAAGCCTACGGATTGATTTAGAATGGCATGCGGATCACCCGTTCCGGGGACTCCGCCCGGCCGACCCATTCAGCCATGCGCGTTGAACTCACATTCACCGAAGGCCCCCACAAGGGGCGTGTCCTCCGCTTCGACGAGCCGGATTGCTTCCTGTTCGGCCGCGCCGAAGACGCGCGCATCTCGCTCCCCGAGGACCCGCACCTCTCCCGCCACCACTTTCTCCTCGAGATCTCCCCGCCGGACTGCAAGGTGACCGACCTCGACAGCAAGAACGGCGTCGTCGTCAACGGCGTCCGCTACGGCGGCCGGAAGCCGCCGGCCCCCGGCATCAAGCAGGCCCCCGCGGACCAGCGGGAAGTCCTGCTGAGGGACGGCGACGAGATCGCGACGGGGATGACGCGCATCCGGGTCGCCATCCGGATGGACGCCTTCTGCTCCGACTGCGGCCAGCGGATCCCGGAGGAGGAGGCGAAGCTCTTCGCCTCCGCGGGACTGGCCTGCCTCTGCGACGCCTGCCGCCACAAGAGCCGGAAACTGGCCGTGCCGGGCTCGCCGTCGGCTGTCAAGGCAGCGCCTCGCTCCCGCCGCCGCGCCGTCGCCTGCGCCCGCTGCGGGAAGGACGCGACCGACGAGGCGGGCATCCGCGGCCAGGCCGAGGGGGCCGAGTACGTCTGCCGGGCGTGCCGGGACCACGAGGACGCCGACCCCGACGCGCTGCTGCGGTCGATCCTCGACGCGGCCGGCAGCCCCCCCCCGGCGCCGCCCCCCCCGCGCGCCGCCGCGCCCCGCGCCACCGCGGCTCCCGCTCCCGGCCTTCCCGGCGCCCCCGCCATCCGGGGCTACCGCATCAAGCGGAAGCTCGGCAAGGGCGGCATGGGCATGGTCTACCAGGCCGCCGACCTCCGCGCGGAACGGGACGTCGTCATCAAGACGATGCTCCCCCAGGTGGCCGCGGACCCCGACAAGGTGCGGGCGTTCCAGCGCGAGATCGACGTCAACCGCCAGCTGCGCCACCCGAACATCGTCGCCCTGCTCGACCACGGGCGCGCGATGGGGACCTTCTACTGCGTGCTCGAGTACGTGGAAGGGATGGACCTGTCCCAGTACGTGGACTCGCGGGGCGGGCGGCTGACGCTCGACGAGGCGATCCCCCTCCTCCGCGGCGTCCTCGAGGGCCTCGCCTACGCCCACACGGCGACCGTCAAGATGCTCGTGGCGAACGACCAGGTGCGGAGCTTCACGGGGATCGTCCACCGGGACATCAAGCCCCAGAACATCCTGCTGGAGCGGATGCGGGACGGCTGGATCCCGAAGATCGCCGACTTCGGCCTCTCGAAGAGCTTCGCGGCGGCGGGGCTGACCGACATCACCATCCCGGGGTTCATCGCCGGCACGCCCATCTACTGGCCGCGCGAGCAGATCACCCACTACAAGTACCTCTGCCCGGCGACCGACGTCTTTTCCACCGCCGCGGTCTTCTACGAGGCGCTGACGGGGAAGTACGTGCGGGAGGGGTTCCTGCAGATGCAGTCCCAGTGCCAGCGCCGCAAGCGGCGCCCGGGGATCCCCGACTTCATGCGCGTCATCGGCAACAACCCCACCGTGCCGCTGCGCCAGCGCGACCCGAGCATCCCCGCGCCCATCGCGGAGGTCTTCGACCGGGCCCTCAAGGAGGGGGAGGTGCCGTCGGACGAGGTGCGCATGCGGCTCGCCCTCTCCAGGCTCCGCTTCCGCGACGCCGGCGCCTTCCTCGAAGCCCTCGAGCTGGCCCTGAAGAAGATCTGAACAAGCCACGGAGGACCCCGCGCGGCCATGAGCGACCTCCCCGTCACCCCGAGGCGCCGTCCCGTCCTCGATCCCGGCTTCCTCCCCGCCGTCCTCTGGAACCGCGCGTACCGGGATCGCACCGCGGCGACGCCGGGCAGCCGGCCGCTGGCGATCGCGCTGCAGCGCCCCGACGGCTGCTGCTTCGTCCACGAGA
>CAYUME010000572.1:0-3924 GCA_964445475.1 uncultured Planctomycetia bacterium | reverse complement strand
CGCCTCGTCATCCTCGTGCCACAGGGCTCACGCCGATCGCCGGACGCTTACGGTCTTCCCCTCCCGGCTGAAACAGTAGAGGCGTCCCTGGCAAAGACCGCGAGGCCCAGCCCCGTCGCGCAGGTCCATCGGCCTTTGTTCATGGGATGGCGCCTCATCGGATGGGGAGTCCTTTCGGGGGTGCGGACGCGTGCCCGCTTCCGTATAAGCGAAATTCCGCCTCGTTGCCAGCTCTTTTGCGCGTTTTCGCGGACCGCATCCGCGAGCCGTCGGTATGCCCCGGCAGGCGGATCGCGTTCACCTTCAACGCCGCCAGGTCGAGCTCGCGGTCCTCCGTCAGCACCAGGTCCACGGGGTTGGGCGGGTGGAAGCCGTAGCCGCTGCAGGCGGGGGCGAGGTGCCGGAGGAGATACGCCGTCTCGGCGCTGGCGACGACCCGGGCGCCGGTGGCGACGCGCCAGAGGTACGCCCCCGGCGCGTGGTCGCCGTGCTCGTGGGTGAGCAGCACGTGCGTGACCCGCATCGGGTCCGGCCCGGCCCCCTCGATCCGGGACCAGTTCTGCTCGGGTAGTGTCCTGAATCTTGTGGGGAAATAGAAACGGCGTATCCTCCTGGTGGATTCATCGTCACCCGGTTGCGACACGCAACCGGGAAAGGAGAATACGCCGTGGACAAGTGTCGCGGCTCCGGCCTCTCGTTGGCAACGGTCTTCGGGGAGGATTCCCTGTCCGAGGGAATCCGGGGCAAGCTCCGGGAGATAATGGGGCTCCTGCTGGACGCCGAACTGGAAGCCGTCCTGGCGGCCGCCCGGTATGCGCCGGTCGACCAACGGGCTGGCTACCGGAACGGCCACAAGAAGAGGACGATCCACAGCAGTCTGGGAGCGATCTCGCTGGACGTGCCCCGGGCCCGGCTGTCCACTCCCGAGGGACGGGTCGCGGGGTAGGCACTTCAAAAGCCGACGGCTATCATGCCAGGCAACCTCAAAACCTGTCTTTACGGCAAGCGGGAAGGGGAACGCGGACCGGAATGGCCCTCTGAGCTTCGGCGTGGCTAGTCCTGCCTCCGCAGCGCGGACACGCCAGGGCGTCCAGACCCCTCGTACGCTTCAGAAGGTCCGCCCTCCGCATTCGTTGGCGCCACCGGTGCCGGGGGCCGGGTTCCGCCACCAGGTCACCGGGGCACGAAGGATCCCAGCGCGGTCAAACCGCAAGCGAGATTAGCCGCCAAGGGCGCCAAGAGGCCCTGAAAGAACGCCAAGAACAACAGCTTGGCGCCCTCTCTGTTCACCTTGGCGATCTTGGCGGCAAACTATCTTTGCGCGGCGGCAAGGAATTGAAGCATGGGGAGCCGGTGGGAGGGGTTGGTCCGCCGGGACTTGAGCCGTATCCACGAGTCGGCGGACAACCCCGATCCACGGGTCGTCCACCGGGTACAGGCTGCCGCGAGGCGAAGACGAACGACCCCGCGATATCGGGGTTGTGCCCTGCCTCGCGAGACGGATCGGGTGTCAGGGCACCAACCCCTCCCACGCCGTGCAGCGCCGGCCTCCCGCTACCGCCGGTTGACGGCGTCGATCACCTGGCGGGCGCTGCCGTTCGCCGGGTCGAACGAGAGCGCCTCCTTGGCCAGGCGCAGGGCCTTCGCCTCCTGCCCCTTGTTGAAGTACGTCACCGCGGCGTTCCCGAGAAGGACCGCGAGGCTCTTCTTCAGCTGGGGGTCGTCGGGCGTGACCTGGAGCGCGCGCTTGAAGAGCACGGACGCCTGCTCGAAGTTGTCCTTCTCCGCGTAGTAGACGCCGACGTTCGCGTAGAGCGCCGCGATCGAGGGCCGCGCGTCCGCATGGGATCCCGCCAGCGCCTTCGCCTCGTCGACGAGCCGGATGGCTTCCGCCGGATTCTCCTCCTTCACTTTCCGCATCGCCTCCCGGAGGCGGCAGCTGGCCAGGTTGAGCCGGATCGTCAGGTCCTCCCCGAAGAGCTGCTGCGCCCGCTGGAGGGCCAGCCGCGCCCCGTCGAGGTCGCCCGCATCCAGGCAGGCGAGCCCCTTGTTGTTCCAGGCGCCGGCGAAGCGGGGGTGGCGGGCGATCGCCTGGTCGTAGAGGACGGCCGCCTCTTTCGGCTGCTTCGCGTCCAGCTTCCGGTCCCCGGCATCGCAGAGGTCGATCGCCTCGAGCCCCCGTGCCAGCGCCCCCTCCGAGAGCAGGTCGTTCAGGATCCGGAAGCCGCCCAGGACCTCGTCGACGGCCGGCTGGAGCGCGTCCGCCTTGTCCGCGGCGAGGTCCGCGGTCACGACAAAGCCGCGCTCCTCGTCCTTGAGGAAGTGGACGGTGCGCCGGACCGGCTTCCCCGAAAGCGCCCCCTCGATCACGAGCCGGGTCCCGAAGCGGTTGCAGACGTTGACCGGCCCGGCGGAGACCTTCCGGGCGCCGGCGAGCGCCTTGAGCTGGGCCTCCTCCGAGGCCTTCGCCCACGCCTCCGCGTCGGGCTCCTTCCCCGGGCGGCTCGCGTCGATCCGCACGGACGCCGACCCGTCGGGGGCGGCCAGCACGGCCGTCGAGACGGCCGCGCCCTTCTCGGGCACGGCCGCGAACGTCCAGCCCGCCGGCTTCTCCACCGAGAAGAGGTGCGTGGGGTCGAACAGGCGATCCCCCTCCTGCGCCGTCGCCTCCACGAACGCGAGGGACCCCAGGATCCCGTCGTAGACCTTCCGGGCCTCCTCGAACTGCGCCTTCGGGGCCCAGACGTGAAGGAAGAGGATCTTTCCCGCGTGGCGGACGACCGTCTCCGCCATCCGGTAGTCCTTGAGCGTCCGCTTCCGCCGCAGCGAGAACTCCAGGTAGAGCGCGGGACGATCCCGGAACGTCGTCTGCCTCGATCCCTCCCGCTTCACGTCGAGGAACTTCTCGCGCAGGCGGGCCTCCGCCGCCTGCGTCATCATCGCCAGCGTGCGCTCCGTCATCTCCGCCGCGGGATCCGGGTCGGGCTGGCCCGAGACCGAGACCTCCAGGTCCGCGTCGTACCGCCGGATCAGGATGTCGGACAGCGGCTCCGGCGGATCCAGCTTGAAGCCCCAGGACTTCGGCTTCACGAGGCGGTATCCCAGGAGGAGGCTCCGGTAGACGTGCTCGCGCTCCTGCCGGGCCGCCACCCGCTCCGGCGTGGTCTCGTTCCGGACGATCCGGAGCACCTGGTCCTTGCGAACCGGGATGGTGCCCAGCTTGGTCTTGAGCGTGATCGTCGCCTCGTCCTCCTTGAGGAGGATCCCCTCGAGGACCCGGTCGCCCTGAAGATAGACCCGGGCGAAATCCACCGTGCCGGCCGCCGGGGCGTCGGCGGCGGGCAGGGACCGCGGCACCAGGGCCAGGAACGAGAGCGCGAGGAATCGCAGGGCACGCATGAGGAATCCCCCGAGAGAATCCGGATCCGCCACGGGCGACTGATAGCAGGGATTCGCGCGGATTTCCAGACTTGTCGATACCGATTTCCGCTGACCGCCGCGCGATCGCGGCTATACACTGGATACGCGCAGCACGAGTCCCCAATCGGGAGCCCCCCATGAAACGCCCGACGCGCGTCGCCGGCCCCGCCGCCGCCCTTTTCGCCCTCGCGGCCCTCGCCACCCCCGTCATGGCCGGCGAGACCCGCTACCACCAGCACTGCAGGAAGGCGAACGGATCGGACGGGGCGGTCCGGCCCGTCGCCGCCACCTTCTTCGGGGGGCCGGGGATCGAGGAGCTCGTCGCCGCCGGGATCGCCGACGACGGCTCGGTGATCGTCGTCGGCAACGCCTGGGGGCCGGAGTTCCCGAAGGTCGCCGGGCTCACCGTGGTCGGGATGGACCGGCACACGGGCGCCTCGCCGTACGAGAAGGACGGCAAGAAACTGAACGTCGCCAGCCCCGACTGCGCGGCCTTCGTCGTCC
>CAYUME010000571.1:0-3945 GCA_964445475.1 uncultured Planctomycetia bacterium | reverse complement strand
CCTCAAGCGACGCCTCCAACGCTGCGGGCGGATTCGTCGCCATCCACTCGACCGTCGCCGATCCGCGCGACCTGCGTCTCGTCTTCGGCGTGCAGAACCACCGTCGCATCGTCACGCTGTCGAGCGCGTGGCTCGCGACGCACAGCACCTCGCAGGTCACGACCGGCGCCAACGGGCAGGGGCTGCTCCACCTGCTCGACATCGGCGTCGATGCGGCGCCGATCCTCGCGGCCGGGAACTTGACCTTCTTCGCGACGGCGTCCGCCATGTCCTCGTCCACCCAGCGCGCCGCCTTCCCGCCGGTCATGTAGCCGATGCGGCTGATGCCGTTGACGATGGTGCAGTCGTGGCCGTGGCTGAACTTGACCTTGAGGAGCTCGGGGTTCTCGCGGCCGGTCGGCTCGTCGCCGATCTTTTTCCCGTAGCTGACCTGGATGGGGTCGGCGGGATCGAGGCCGACGACGCGCCGGTCCTCGAGGTAGACGCAGGGGACGCGGTCGCCGGTGGCGGGGACGAGGAAGCAATGGTCGAAGCCGATGTCGAGGGGGCCCGGCCGGATCTCGGCGTTGTAGTCGGTCGGGGTCGTCCCGAGGCCGAGGTGCCACTTGCCGACGGCGGCGGTGGCATAGCCGGCCTTCTTGAAGAGGGCGGGGAGGGTGGTCCGGCCCGGCTCGAGGATGAGGCCGGCGTTGCCGGGCAGGATGCCGGTGCCGGGCTTGCGCCAGGCGTACGCGCCGGTCAGGAGGGCGTAGCGGGTGGGGGTGCAGGTGGCGGCGGCGGCGTGGCCGTCGGTGAACCGGAGCCCCTCGGCGGCGAGGCGATCGCATGCCGGCGTCGGGATCTTCGCGGCGCCGTAGCAGCCGAGGTCGCCGTAGCCGATGTCGTCGGCGAGGATGACGATGACGTTCGGCTTCCCGCCTCCGCCCGGCACGGGCGCGACGGAACCGGCGGCGACCGCGAAGGAACCCGCCAGGAACGACAGGCCCGCCGCGATCGCAACGCGCCCGGCCCTCCGCATCGCCCTCATCGAGATCCCTTTCAATCGTCAGGGTTTCCGGGCGCCGGCCGGCGCCGGCGGCCCGACGGCCTTGAGCTGGCCGGCAAGCGTCTCGAGCAGCGCGGCGCGCGCGGGGTTGCCGGCGACGTTCTCGTTCTCCTGCGGATCGGACCGGTGGTCGTAAAGCTCGACGGCGGCGACGCCGCCCTGCTTGTCGGTCCACCGGACGTAGCGGTACCGGTCGGTGCGCATGGCGGTGCCGTGAAAAGCGCCTTTCGGGTACTCGCTGAAGGCGACCTCCTTGCCGGGACGAGCGGGGTCGTCGAGGAGAGGGACGAAGCTGGTCCCTTCCAGGCCCGGCGGCGCCGGCGGAAGGCCGCAGAGCTCGACAAGCGAGGGGTAGATGTCGACGAACTCGACGAGCCCCGCGGCGTGCGCGCCGGCGCCCTTCCGGCCTGGGGCGGCGACGATCAGCGGCGCGCGCGTCGCCCCCTCGTAGTTGTTGTGCTTCCCGCCCCACCAGCCGTGCTCGCCCATGTAGTAGCCGTGGTCGCCCCAGAAGACGACGACGGTCTTCTCCCGGAGGCCCAGCCGGTCGAGCTCGTCCAGCAGGCGCCCGACGCCGGCATCGACATAGCTGATGGCGGCCAGGTACCCGTGCAGGCACTGCCGGCCGAAGGCGGGCGTGATGACGCGGTCTTTCGGGACGTTGCCGTACCAGTAGAAGTCGTCACCCGACCGCGCGGCGTAGACCGGTGCGTTCCGGGGGACGTAGGGATTGTCGGGCAGCGGGATCGCCTCGTCACGGTAGAGATCCCAGTACGCCTTCGGCGCAACCCACGGGACGTGGGGGTTGGCGAAGCCGACGGCGAGGAAGAAGGGCCGGTCCGGCCGGGCGGCCAGCTCGCGCATCGCGCCCAGCGCCTCGCGGACGGTGTCGCCGTCGAGCAGGTCGTCGTCCCCCAGCTCGGGCGCCTCGAAGGCGGGCCCGCCGTAGAAGGGGGCGTTCTCGCCCTTCTTCGGGATCGGCTCGCCGGACGCCTTGAGATCGGCGAGCCGTTTCTTCACGGCGGCGGTCCCGACGGGCCCGTAGCGCGGCTTCTTCGAGTGCCATGGCTCGACGCTCCACGAGGCGGGGTCGTCGATCCCGACGTGGTAGACCTTCCCGAGGCTGCGGGCGAAGTACCCCTGGTCCTTGAAATGCTGGGGCAGCGTGACGACGTCGGGCATCGTCTCGCGCAGGAAGGGGCCGATGGAATGGATGCGCGTGGTGGCGGGCCGCCGGCCGGTGAGGAGGGAGATGCGCGAGGGGGAGCAGAGGGCCTGCTGGCAGAAGGCGCGGTCGAAGACCACGCCGCGGGCCGCCAGCCGGTCGATGTGCGGGGACTTCACGAGGGGATCGCCGTAGCAGCCGAGCTGCGGGCGGAGGTCGTCGACGGCGATGAAGAGGACGTTGGGCCTTCCGCCTCCGCCCGTCGCGGGCGGGGCGGCTTCGGCGGGGGGAAGCGGCAGCAGGACGACGGCAGCCAGGAGGGCCGGGGACGTGTATCGCATGGCTTCTCCGGATGGGACGCGAGGCTGTCGTCCGCCCCCGCGCGACAGGCTGCGCGGGCAGCGGGGGCCCGCCTGGGAGAAGGGTGAGCGAAAGGGAGCGGACCATACCGGGAATCGGGAGAAGGTCGCGGGGGGGGAAGGAGGGTCAGTTCTTTTTCTGGCGCGGCTTCGCCTTCCCGGCGCCCCCGGCCCCGTCGGCGCCGGGATACGGGACCACGTGGCAGCGCGTCGCCCAGGCGTCCCAGCGCGCGGAGAGCTCCCGGACGCGGGCCGGCTCCTTCGCGGCGAGGTCGTTCAGTTCCGTCCGGTCGGCCTTCAGGTCGTAAAGCTCCCACGCCCCTTTCCGGCCGAGCCGGACGAGCTTCCAGTCGCCGGCGCGCACGGCGGCGTTCCCCTCGTGCTCCCAGTAGATCGCCTCGCGATCGATCGGCTTGCCGTCGAAGGCCGGGACGAGGCTCCGCCCCTCCATCGGGAGCACCGGCCTCCCGTCGCGCTCGGCGGGATAGGCCGCACCGGCGACGTCCACGCACGTGGCCATGATGTCGACCAGGTGCCCCGGCTGGCGCCGCCACGCGCCGCGGTCCTCGATGCGGGCGGGCCAGTGGGCGATGAGCGGGGTGGCGATGCCGCCCTCGTGGTTGTAGTGCTTGTAGCGGCGGAAGGGCGTGTTCTCGAGCGTCGCCCACGACTGTCCGCAGAAGACGTCCGAGTCGGCCGACCCCGGCTCGCCGGGGCCGCCCGTCCGGCCGTTCGGCCCGGACTCGGCGTTGCCGCCGTTGTCGCTGAGGAAGAGGAGGAGGGTGTTGTCGAGCGCGCCGCGCTCCTCCAGGGCCGCGACGAGCCGGCCGACGCTCCGGTCCATCCGCTCCATCACGGCGGCGTAGATCGCCAGGATGTGGTCGAAGCGGTCGCGCTCGGCCTCCTGGAGGTCCGCCCAGGCCTTGACCCCCTCCGGGCGGGGCGACAGCGGCCACGCCTTGTCGATCACCCCCCGCTCGACCTGCCGCCGGTAGCGCCGCTCGCGCAGGACATCCCACCCCTCGCGGAACTTCCCGCGCCACCGGGCGATGTCCTCCGGGGGCGCCTGCAGCGGGAAATGGGGGGCGTTGTGGGCCAGGTAGAGAAAGAAGGGCTTCTTCGCCGCGAGCGCCTCGTCGATGAACCGGATCCCCTGCTCGGTCCACGCGTCGGTCGAATACCAGCCGTCGGGCGTCTGCCGCTCGGCCGAATAAAGGACGTCGTTCCCGTCCAGCACGGTGCGGCCCTTCTTGACCTTGAAGTAGAAGCCACCGCCCTCGGGGACGCCGTAGAAGCGGTCGAAGCCGCGCTGGAGCGGGAGCCAGGCACGCTCGCGGTCCCCGACGTGCCACTTGCCGGCCATCGCGGTGAAATAG
>CAYUME010000570.1:0-3949 GCA_964445475.1 uncultured Planctomycetia bacterium | reverse complement strand
TGGTGTAGGTGAAGGTCTCGCCTTCGATGGGCGTGGGATTGTCGATCGTCTTGGCGATGCCGAGGCCCGCACTGGTGACGGTGATCGGGACGCTGGCCGAATTGTTGGCGGGATTCGGATCCCGCTGCTCGGAGGTGAGATTGCCCGCCGTGTTGGTGATCGTCAGCCCGCCTGTGCCGGCGCCGACGGTTGCCGTCAGGACCAGCGTCGCGGGCGGGGCGCCGACCCCCAGCGTCCCGACGCTCCAGAGGCCCGTCCCGCTGTCGTAGGCCCCCTGGCTGGGGGTGGCGGCGGCGAAGGCGAGACCGGCGGGCAGGGAGTCCGCCAGGGAAATCCCGTTGGCCTGATCCGGGCCGTTGTTGAGGAGCGAGATCGTGTAGTGGATGGTGTTGCCGCAGTTGGGCGAGGGGTTGTCGACCGACTTCGTGACGGCGAGGTCGGCATCCCTGGGCGGAGGGGCCGCGACGGAAGGCATCCCCGAAAGCCCCCACGCGATCGCGAGACATGCCGCTGAGCTGACGACAGCCCGCATGGTCCCCCCTCCCCGGCGGACGCACGACCTCCGACGCCTTCGCACGCGGGCCCCCGCCAGGCCCATAAAAGATATGTAACTGATCATACCCCTGGCGCCGGCATGTTCAAGCAATATCTCACAGGGAGTCGGCCGGTCGGGCCCGGATGCGCAGGTCGGCAACAAAGCCCGCGGGGAGCCGTTTGCCGGGCCTCACACGGCCATGGGGCGTGACCTCACACAACGATGCGCATATGCGTGGCCTTCTACCCGCGCGCGCCCACACCACCCGCCCGCCCCACCAGTACCCGATGCCGAGGACGGCCAGGACGCCCCCGATCAGCGCCCCCAGACGTAGATGGAGTTGCCGAAATAGGGCGCCAGCACCCGGCTGCCCGCGATCTCGAACCCCATCAGGACGAAGCCGGCGGTGAAGACGAGGATCAGCAGCGGCCAGTCGGTCCGCGGCGGGGGCGCGGGGGCCGGGGCGGCGGGCTCCGAGACGGCGGCAGGAGACGCCTGGGGCTTGGGCATAGGCCCCGGATTATACCGGTGGGAGGGCCAATTCCGGCAGGCCTAGTTCCCGGCCAGGACCGCCCTCGCGTGCCGGGAATAGTGGCCGCGGAGATCCTGCGCGTAGAGGGCGAGGATCGCGGCCCCCGCCCCGCCGGAATCGCCGCACCGGTAGAGGGCGCGCGCGATGTGGAGCTCCCGGAGCGAGTTGTTCCGCGGGACGGTCTCGGTCGCGCTGGCCCCGTACTGCGCCCGCGCCTCCGCCATCGACGTGACGTGGTATCCGGTCATGGCCGGCTTCGCGAGGAGCGCGGCGAGCGGCGCGGCCGCCGACGGGTCGCCGAGCGCCTCGAGCGCCATCGCGACGGCCCGGTGGTGCGAGAAGGCCTGCGCGGCGTCGAGGAGGGCGAGCTTGTCCAGGAGGGGCGCGAGGGCCGTCCCGGCCGCCTGCGTCCGCCCCAGGGCGATGACGTAGCTGTCCAGCTCGCTGAGGCTGCGCCCGTACTGCCCCATGCCCGTGTAGTCCCAGCCGGCGTCCCACGCCGGGTAGCTCGCGACCTTCCCCGCCAGCGTCGCCGCGCCCGTCGCGTCGCCGAGCATCCCGAGGATGTGGGCCGCGGCGAGCCTCCCGTCCGGGTGCGTCCCCGCGTCGTCGTGTTTGGCCTGGAGCATGGGGATCGCCGTCGCGGGATCCGTCAGGACCACCGCCAGCGCCGCCGGCGGGTCCATCGTCGCGGCGCCCTGCGACACGAAGCGGACGGCATCCGCGATCACGTAGCCGACGCCGTCGGCGGCCGCCAGGACGACCGAGCCCGCCGCCCCCGCCGCGAAGCTCCAGGTCCCCAGCAGGTTCCACGTCCCGCCGTTCGCCGTCTGGTTGACGGTGAGGCTCGCCGACCCGCCGTCGTAATGCACCGTCACAGGGACCGCCGTCTCGCGGTTCGTGCTGGCCGTCCACCTCAGGTAGACGTCGTACGATCCGGCCGCGGGCAAGTCCGGGGTGAAGGTCGCCGTGCTCGCGGGATCCTGGTTGTTGTGCTTGTAGCCGGCGCCGTAGTAGCCGGCCGTCGAGGTGCTGGTGACCCAGGTGCCCGTGGTCTGGAAGGCAGGCGCCGGGTCCGCGTCGTCGACGGTCACCTCGGTCGGCGGCGCGAAGCGGACGGCGTCCGCGATCACGTAGCCGACGCCGTCGGCGGCCGCGAGGACGACCGAGCCCGCCGTCCCCGCCGCGAAGTCCCAGGTCCCCAGCAGGTTCCACGTCCCGCCGTTCGCCGTCTGGTCGACGGTGAGGCCGGCCGTCCCGCCGCTGTACTGCACCGTCACGGGGACCGCCGTTTCACGGTTCGCGTTGGCGGTCCATCGCAGGTAGACGCTGTATCGGCCGGCCGCAGGCAGGTCCGGGGTGAAGGTCGCGGTGCTCGCGAGGTCCTGGTTGTTGTGCTTGTAGCCCGTGCCGTAGTAGCCGGACGTCGAGGTGCTGGTGATCCAGGTGCCCGTGATCTGGAAGGCGGGCGCCGGGTCCGCGTCGTCGACGAGGATCCCCGGGCTGGCCGTCAGCGCGTCCACGGCCTTCTGGATCTGCGCCGCCGGGTAGGGGTACGAATCGACGTCGGTGAGGACGCGGGAGGGGAGGTTGCCCTTCGTCACCAGCGCCTGTTGCAGCGCCCGGACGTCGACGCCGCGCAGCCCGAGCCCGGCGGCGGCGGCCGCCGCCGCGGCGAGCCCCGCCGCGTAGCCCTGGTTCTGGACGTCGGGCTGCATCCGGATCACGGGCATCGCGTCCCGGTGCGCGCTGGCGCCGAGCCCGGTCACGAGGATCCCGTCGAGCCCCTCGGGGAGGAGACAGCGGTAGGGGACATCGACGTAGATCCCCGTGCTGTCCGGCGGCGTGAGGAGGAAGTAGGGGTGCACGGTGAACCCGTGGCTGTCGAAATTGCTGTAGGCGCAGACGACCGTGTCCGGGTACCGCCTCCCGTTCAGGATGTCCATCGGCGTCATCGTGAAGTCGCCCACGATCCGCCGCCGCTCGCGCGTGTCGGTGATCTGGACGAGGTCGTACGAGCCGGCGAACTTCTCCCGGGCCCAGAAAAAGGCGTGCCACAGGTCCGTGATGTCCGTGTCGTCGATGAAGGTGAAATCGGTGTTCGTGTAGCTGGCGCCGAGGGCGAGGGGGGGCAGGCCCGCCCCCTGGACGCCCACGTGCTCGCCGCCCGTGGTCGAGCATGCCGCGCCGGCGGCCGCGGCGACGTCGGCGTTGCCCGTGGAGTCGACCACGACCTTGGCGAGCACGACGCCGCGCCCCTGCGGGGTGGCGACGACGACCCCCCGCACGTCCGCGCCGCGGACGAACGCCCCGCAGCCGAGCGCGCCGTACCAGACCTCCGTCCCGGCGGCGCGGTTCTGCTGGCGGTACCACTCGGACTTCCCGACGACGGGGACCGCGGCGTCCATCGCGGCCAGCCCCTGGTCCAGCTCCTTCGTGAACCCCTCGCGGTAGCCGTAGTAGTACGAGCCGATCAGCCCGAGCGTCGAGATGCCGCCCAGGCCGTGGAGGGACTCGAGGAGCAGCGTGCGCGCGCCCGCGCGCCCCGCGCCGATCCCCGCGGGGGCCCCGCCCGTGCCGCCGCCGATCACGACGACGTCGAACTCGCCGAGGACGGGGATCCCCCGCGCCTCGGCGGGCAGGGAGGGGGTCCCCGGGTCCGTCGGGCGGGATCCCGCCAGGGCCTCCTTCGCGTCCCCGAACCGGGCGGGAAGCGACGCCCCGCCGGGGAGCCGGACGCCCGCGAGCGCCGGGAGGTCTGCCACCTCGGCGGCCGCGGCGGCGCCGACGCGCGTCCCGATCTCGATGAGCTCGATGGGGCGGAGCATCGCCGCGGCGGCTTCGGGCGAGACGGCCGCGCAGCCGCCCACCACCTAGAGTAG
>CAYUME010000569.1:0-3953 GCA_964445475.1 uncultured Planctomycetia bacterium | reverse complement strand
GGTTTCGCCCATTGTTGCCGTTGGAAGCCCCGCCTTTAGGCGGGGAGGCTTCACTCCTCCCGCCGCACCAGCTCGTCGTCGACGAGCCGCTCGTCGCCCGGGTTCGGCACCTTGAAGTAGACCGCCTCGCACCCGGGGTCGGCATACTCGGTGAGCGTGAGCGTGTAGTCGTGCTTCGCGAACGGGTACCACGCTCCCGGTTTCCACGCCTTCACCCGGCAGGCCGTCCCTCCCGGGCGGACGGTGTCGTCGGGCACCGGCCCCTCGACCGTGCCCGGGTCGATCACGACGATCCGGAGGTCGACACCCTTGAGCTCCGGATGGCGCGCGCGGTTGAGGCCGTAGACCTGCGGGCCGCGCGCCACCGCGACCTTCCCGGCCTGCGCCTTCCGGCCCTTCACGAGCCGTACCGGCATCGGGAGGTCCAGCTCGAGGCGGTCGCCGGGCTTCCACTCGCGGCTGACGACGGCGAACGTGCCCGGCTCGAGGGCGACGCCCCCGGCCTCCTCCCCGTTCACCGTCAGCGCCGGCTTGGCGCACCAGAGCGGGATGCGCAGGCGGAGGGGGAAGGCGGCCGGGCGCGAGGGCTCCAGGACGATCGCGACGCGGCCCGAGGACGGGTAGTCGGTCTCCTGCTTCACCTTCAGGGTCACCCCCGCGGCGAGCGCCGCGGTCGCCTCCGAGGCTGTGTAGAGGTTCACCGTCAGGCCTCCGTCGACAACGTAAAAGACCATCCCGGGGAGCTCGGGGACGATGCGCCGGTAGTTGCCGGGACAGCAGTACGTGTCGCCCTTGAAGTAGTCGCGCGGGCCGTCGAAGGGCGTGTAATAGCGGATCCGGCGGCCGTCGGGGGACTGGGCTCCGAAGAGGCCGTTGTGGATCGAGCGCTCCATCAGGTCGCCGAGGGCGGGGTGGCCGTCCATCCGGAGCCCCTCGTCGTACCACCGCAGGAGGTAGGCGGTGGCGCACGTCTCGCCGAGGTTGATCGTCCCCTCCTGCGTGTCGTGCCAGCATTCGTGGTCGCCGACCTCGCCGGGGAGGGTGAGGCCGTCGCCGGAGAGGAGGAAGGCGATGACGTCGAAGGTGGGCTTGAGGAGCCGCGGGTCGGGCTCGAGGCGGTTCAGGCGGAGCTGGGCGACGCAGCGGCAGAGATGGGCGTAGGCGTGCCCCTCGATCGGCCCGAAGCGGCCGAGGACGATCTGCGCCTTCCACTCGCGCGTCTCCCGGAAGTCGCGGACGAAGCCGAGGTATTTCGCGTCCTGCGTCTGGCGGTGGAGCGCCAGCATCGCGTTCTCGATGCCGGTGACGGCCATGTGGACGGTGAGCTGGCCGTTCCCGGGGATGCGCCGGGGCTCGTCGGCCCAGCGGGCGATGACGTAGTCGGCGAGTCTGCGCGCGGCCGCGAGGGAGTCCGCCTCCCCGAAGAAGCGGTGGTCCGTCGCGAGGCCGTACACGAGGTAGCCCATCTCGTGGATGTCCCAGAGGGTCCACAGGCGCTTCTCGGGCTTGAGGAGGCCGAGGTAGCCGTCGGGCTCCTGGGTCTTGATCGTCTCGGCGACGAGGCGCTTTTTGAGCGCGAGGGCCTTGTCGTCGCCGGTGACGTGGGCGAAACGGACGGCCGCGTCGATCAGTTTGCCGAGGCCGATGTAGCCGTCGTTCTTGTTCCGGTCCCGGAACGGCTGGAGGAAGTCCTTGTCGGCGTCGAGGGCGAGGAGGTTGTTCCGGAGCGTCACCTCGATCCGCCGCCCGATCTCGCCGCCGACCTTCACCTGGCGGACGTCGAGCGGGTCGAAGAGGTCGGCGGCGGGGGCGGGGGCAGGAGCCCACGGCAGGGCGAGGGCGAGAAGCGCGCAGCCGGGGATGCGTCGGCGCATGGGGGAGGCCTCCAGGGGACGGGTCCATCCTATCGCCCGCCTCCTCGGGCGTCGAGGAAATCGGCGGGCGCGCGACGGGGCCATTCCGGCGGCGGGCGGCTCCCCTGCGAGCGGCGTGATAAGTGCAAGAAATAGCCTCGTTGATCCATTCCCGCGACGGGATGGGTGTGCGATCCTCGCCGCGGCCGTCTCCGGCGCAGCGGTCCGGGGGGCGGTGACCGCCTATCCAATATAGTGGACAAGGGTCTTGATGGATGAAATGCCAGCGGTGTAGAATTCCTCCGTCGCGGGCCCCGCGTGTCGGTCGCCCGGCCCCGTGACGGGTGAGGTACGCATGAAGATCCCGCTCCTGGCCCTGCTGGGGGTCCTTCCCGCCGCGCTCGCCCCGGCCGAGGGGCCCGAGTCCGTCACCCTCCCCTCCGTCCGCTTCCTCCCCGACGTCTGGCCGAAGCGCCCCCGGAACGCCGGGCAGAAGGCGATGGCCGGCCAGTCCGACCAGGCGATCCTCCAGGAGGGCGGGCCCATCGGCACGGACGCCGTCGCCCAGTACACCCGCGAGCGCACCGCCTGGCGGATCGTCGGCGCCGAACTGACGAACCACGACCCCCAGGAGCGCCGCTTCCTCGTCAATTTCCCCCTCGCCAACGCGACCCGCGAGATCACGCTGGCCCCCGCCGAGACCGGCCGCGTCTTCGTCGTCACCCGCGACCAGCCGGACCTGAAGCGCTTCCGGATCGAGGTGCTCCTCGCGGGCAACCTCCTCGCCGCGGAGGAGGTGGCGCTGGGGGCGGGCCTGTCGGGGCGGAAGTGGGAGGCGGACGTGATCGTCGCCGAGCTGCAGGAGGAGCAGAAGACCCGGCACAAGTGGCTGCGGCGCCCCGCCTGCGTCCACGTTCGCGACGAGGACGGCTACGTACTCCCCGGCGCGACGCTGACCCTCGTCCACAAGGGGACCGGGCTGACGCGGTGCGAGAAGGCGGACGCGAACGGGGTCTGGACCGGCATGCTGCTGGGGGGGGGCTGGGAGGTGGCTGTGCGCGCCGTCGCGCGGACGGAGGGGTCGGCGCCGGCGCCGCAGACGATGACCGTAGCCACGCGGACGCCGGACCGGAAGCCCGCCGCGCGGCCGCGGGAGATGCGCGAGCTGCTCGCCTCGCTGACGGGCCGGAAGACCGTCCGGCTCTACTGCTTCCAGGGGCCGCTGGCCGTCGGGGAGAAGGGGGGGGCCGCCCTCCTCCTGCCGGACCGGGCCGGTCTCCTGCAGATCGTGGACCGCGAGGGGCGTCCCGCGCCATGGGACCGTCTCACGATCGTCCCCGCCGCCGTGTCGCCCGCCCTCCGCTTCGAGGACGTGTATGCGGCCGCCGCGGCGGACTACATGCTGTCGGTCGAGGGATCGCGCGAGGCCCCGCCGGAGGTGGTGGTCCTCAGCAGCGCAGGCATGCGGTTCGAGGTGATGGCGTGGGCCGCGCCCGCGGGGGGGCGGGCCGCCTGGACGGCCGTCCCCGACGTCCTGCCGGAGGGGGAGGTGGCCGTGGAGCCGTCCACCCGGGGCGGGGCGCTCGTCTTCGAGACGTCGCGGCTCCCCGGCTGCGAGCGGCTCGAGGTCGCGCTCAGTCTCCCGGAGCACCCGCGCGAGGTGGTCCGCGTGTCGACGACGGACCGGCTGCGGGTCGAGCTCCCCGGCGGGCCGGTGCGGGTCGAGCTGACGGCGTTCGTGACGGGCAACGGCCGGGTCTCCTTCTGCCCGTACACGGCGGTCGTGCCGGACCGGCAGGATCTGGACCTCTCGCCGCTGCGGCTCTCGGTTGTCCCCCACTACCAGGACTCGGACCGGGGGCTGATGGTCTGGGCCGCGGTGCTGGACCAGGGCGGGCGGGTGGTGAGGGGGATCGAGCGGACCGACGCGGTGGTGCGCGGGCTGCTCAACGGGGCCGTGCTCTTCGAGGAGAAGGGCCCGCTGACGCTCTTCTACGCGAACAAGTTCGTGAACGCGGGGGCGGGGATCCGGTACGAGGCCCGGGTGACGGTGGGCGGCGAGGAGCTGGTCTACGCGGGGCCGGGGCGGCCGCGCCGGGA
>CAYUME010000568.1:0-3957 GCA_964445475.1 uncultured Planctomycetia bacterium | reverse complement strand
CGCGGGTGACGGGGTGCGGGGCGCGGGCGCCGGGGACGAGGACGGCCCCGATCAGCAGGTCGGCCCGCTCCACCGCGGCGGCGATGGAGAACTCGTTCGACATGCGCGTCTGGAAGCGCCCGTGGACGACGTCGTCGAGGACGCGGAGGCGCTCGGCGTTGACGTCGAAGAGCGTGACCGACGCGCCGAGCCCGACGGCCATCTTGGCCGCGTTCGTCCCCACCACGCCGCCGCCGATGACGACGACGTTGCCGGGCTGAACGCCGGGAACGCCGCCGAGCAGCACCCCCCGGCCGCCCTGGCTCTTCTCGAGGAAGCGCGCCCCGAACTGGACGGACAGGCGGCCCGCCACCTCGCTCATCGGGGTGAGCAGCGGCAGCGACCGGTCGGGGAGCTGGACGGTCTCGTAGGCGATGCAGACCGCCCCCCGCCGCATCAGCGCGAGCGTCAGCTCCTTGCCGGCGGCCAGGTGGAGGTAGGTGAATAGGACCTGGCCCTTCCGCAGGAGGTCGTATTCCGCGGGGAGGGGCTCCTTGACCTTGACGACGAGGTCGGCAACCCCGAAGACGTCGGCGGCGGCGGGGAGCAGGGTGGCTCCGGCGGAGACGTAGTCGGCGTCCTCGAACCCGCTCCCGCGGCCGGCCCCCTGCTCGACGAGGACGGCGTGGCCGGCCTTCGCGAGGGTCTTCGCACCCACGGGCGTGAGGGCCACGCGGTTCTCGTACGGCTTGATCTCCTTCGGCACGCCGATCTTCATGTCAGTTCCTCTCCACGGGAAGCCGCCGGAAACGTCGTCGCGAGGCCCTTCCTGTCCTTCTGGATCGTGGCCGACCCCACCCGCGGGGGCGCGGGACCGTCGCTCAGCCGTTGCTCCGCACCGAGGGGGAATCCTCTTCCGGTTGCGGCCCCGGCGGAGCGGCCGCGGGGGCGTCCGCAACGGCCCCGGTCTTCCCCGCCGCCATGCGGGGCAGCCGCCATGCGAACCGGATGGCGAGCAGCCGGATGCCGGTGGTGACGCCCATGGCGGCGAGGAATCCGGCGAGCGGCCGGGCGCCCAGCCGTTCGACGGTCATGAGGGCCCCGGCCCCGATCATCACGGGCGTCACGTAGAGCTCGTTGGCCAGGACGAGCGTCTCCTTGCGGATGATCAGGTCCCGCACCACCCCGCCCGCGCAGCCGGCGACCGTCGCGATGAGCAGGACGGAGAGCGGGTGGATCCCGGGGGTGTGCCAGGCGGCGCTTGCCGTGAGGGCCGAGAAGACGCCCAGCCCCACGGCGTCGAAGTACTTGAAGAGCCGCTCGCGGCGGGAGACGGAGGCCGGGAAGAAGAAGGTGACGACGGCGGCCGAGAGGATGACGGCCGGGTAGCCCCCGTCGCGGAGCATCGCCACGTCGCGGTTGAGGACGACGTCCCGGAAGACGCTTCCGCCGGCGGCGGTGGCGGCTGCGAGAATGAGCATGCCGACGATGTCGGGGCGGCGGTCGGCCGCCCGCAGGGCGCCCGAGAAGGCGAAGCTGGCCGTGCCGACCAGGTCGACGGCGTAGACGGCGGTGTCCAGGGGAAGCGTCATGGCGTCGTCGCGGGCTCCGGCGGAGGGCCCCCCCTCCGGGTGGTACATTATATAAGATATGCATTCATTATAAAGGACAAATCAGGCGTGCGCAGAGGCGCGGACGCGGAGGAGGATCTGGCCGGGGCAGGGAACGGGGCGGTCGACCGGCCGGAGGGGCTCGCCGGGCCGCTGCGGGACCATGGCCAGCATGGGCGGGCCTCCGAGGGGGGCGGAGTCGGACGGCGTCGGTCAGGGCTGCGCTGGACTGGTCGAGAAACAGGCCATCCGACAAAAAGGGACATCTGCGCAGTGGGGCCCGCCGAGGCCCGTATCCGCTTCGCTTTGTCGGACAACGGCGGGTAGGGGTGCGCGCGGGGCAGGAGGCGGCACAAACGGCGGCCGGTCAGGGACGTGCGGAGCACCCGGCGCCGAAGACGCGCCGCAGGAGAAGGGGAGAGGTGTCTTCCGATGCCGGTTCCCCCGGCCCCCGCTCCCCTGCGTTTGTTGTAGACTTGCGCGAACCCGCCTCCTATCATCTTCCTCTTCCATCGAACGGAGAAGCCTCCATTCGCGGACCCGATGCCATGAATTACGACGATATCGTCGCCCCGCGCCTGCGCCGCCTCCCCCCGTACGTCTTCGCCCGCGTCAACGAGCTGAAGACCAGGCTTCGGCACGACGGGAAGGACGTCATCGACTTCGGCATGGGCAACCCCACCGACCCGAGCCCCAAACCGGTCGTGGAGAAGCTCGTCGAGGCCGTCCGGAATCCCCGAAACCACCGCTATTCCGTCAGCGCCGGGATCTCCGGCCTCCGACGCGAGATCGCGAAGTACTACAAGCGGGAGTGGGACGTCGACCTCGACCCCGCGACGGAGGCGATCGTCACCATCGGGTCGAAGGAGGGGCTCGCGCACCTCTGCCTGGCGATCCTCGGCGCGGGCGACACGGTGATCGTCCCCACGCCCGCCTACCCGATCCACATCTACGCCGCGGTCTTCGCGGGGGCGAGCACGATCGGGATCCCCATGGAGGGCGAGGAGCCGCTGCTGCGGCGGATCGTCGAGCTCATGTCGTCGCTCTCCCCGAAGCCGAAGGTCCTTCTCCTCAACTTCCCGAACAATCCCACGACGAAGACCGTCTCGATGGGCTTCTTCCGGGAGATCGTGGCGATCGCGAAGCGCTACGGGCTCATTGTCGTCCACGACTTCGCCTACGGCAAGACGGTCTTCGACGGCTACCAGGCGCCGAGCTTCCTGCAGGTCCCGGGCGCCCAGGACGTCGGCGTCGAGTTCGGGACGCTCTCCAAGAACTTCAGCATGGCGGGGTGGCGGGTCGGCTACTGCGTCGGCAACGAGACGGTTGTCAAGGCGCTGGCGAAGATCAAGAGCTACTACGACTACGGCATCTTCCAGCCGGTGCAGATCGCCTCCGTCATCGCCCTGCGGGAATGCCGCGACTACGAGGCGCGGCAGGCGCAGGTCTACCAGGAGCGGCGGGACGTCCTCTGCGAAGGCCTGACGCGGATCGGGTGGCCGGTCGAAAAGCCGCGGGCGACGATGTTCGTCTGGGCGCCCGTGCCGGAGCCCTACCGTGCGCTCGGCTCGATGGGGTTCGCCATGAAGCTGATGGAGGAGGCGTGCGTGGCGGTCTCCCCCGGCATCGGGTTCGGCGAGGACGGCGACGGCTTCGTCCGCTTCTCGCTGATCGAGAACAAGCACCGGACGCTGCAGGCGATCCGTTCGATCAAGAAGGCCCTCTTCCCGGGCGCGGCCGACCCCGAGGCCAGGCCTAAACGGGGGCGGCGGGCGGCAGACCGGGACAAGGCGTGAGCGAGCCGCACCGGGGTTCGCTTCGCTTGTCCCGGAGCGGCTCGCTGCGCCATTCCGTGTCCCAACGGAAACGCCCCCCCTATGATATAACATGGCGGGTCGTGCCGCGCCCAACACTCTTAATTGGTTGGATTTCCGCCCCTGCATGAGATATGCTCCCTTTTACCGGGGGCGGTCACTGGGGACTGCGATGCCGTACAGACGATCGACAGCCGCGCTGCCGCTTCATCCCGCCATCCCCCTGGCTGCGCTCCTTCTCTATATCCTCCCGGTTCTTCCGGCTGACGACTGGCCTTCGTTCCGCGGCGGGTCCGATCGCACCGGCGCGACCGCCGAGACCGTCGCGCCGCCCTTCTCGTCCCTCGGGCGCGTCCCGATCGTGGGGCGCCTCCTCGCCTCCCCCGCGGCGGCCGGCGGCCGCGTCTTCGCCGGAACCGACGCGGGCCGCCTCTATGCGTTCGACGCCGCCGACGGCCGGTCCCTCTGGACCTTCTCCACGGAAGGGCCGATCGAGGGGTCGCCCGCGGTCGACGGCAACACCGTCTTCGCCGGCTCGCTCGGCGGCGACCTCC
>CAYUME010000567.1:0-3959 GCA_964445475.1 uncultured Planctomycetia bacterium | reverse complement strand
AGAGACACAAGCACCGCCATGACAAGCGGCACGTTGACGCTGAATGCCGGAACGGCCCTGGAGGTCCACGGGGCCCTGTCGCTGCCCTCCTCGGGGATTACGGGCGCCGGATCGGGATCGGGGCTGGACGCAGACCTTCTGGACGGCCTTCACGCCGCGGCGTTTTCGCCCGCCAGTGGAAGCGACAGCTACATCCAGAACCAAACAGCGGAGGCCCAGGCGGCCGGTTTCAACATCTCCGGCAACATCCGGATCGGCGGCAACGTCGGCATTGGGACGTTGACACCCGGCTCGCCTTTGACCGTGGCGGGAACAATCGAAACGACGGCAGGCGGCGTGAAGTTCCCGGACGGGACAACCCAGGCCACGGCGGTCGCCGGCGTGCCGCCGGGCTTCTCTATCCTGGGCCCCACGCCGACGCCTCCGGCGGGATACACGTACACCGAGACCGTTTTCTGCGGCGCCATGGAGTGGACTACGCGTGTCGCGCCCACGGCACGGGCTTGCCCCTCGGTCTGCGCAGTGAACGACAAGATCTACGTCATCGGGGGGTCGAACCCGGGGGGAGCCCTCACCACGTGCGAGGAGTACGATCCGGTGACGAACACATGGGCCACGAAGGCCCCCATGCCTATCGCGCGCACGCGCGCCGCGGTCGGCGTGGTGGACGGCAAGATCCACGTCATCGGGGGATACGACGGAGGCGACCTCGCCACCCGCGACGAATACGACCCGGCAACGAATACGTGGAACAAGTGGATGACCATGCCCTTTGCAACTTCCGATGCCGCCGCCGCCGTGGTGAACGGAAAGATCTACGTCTTCAAAGGCACATGCTGGGAATTCGAACCGGCAACAGACACGTGGACCCTGAAGACCTCCATGCCCACGCCGCGTGTTGGCACCGCCGTCGCCGCGGTGAACGGCCGCGTCTACGTCTGCGGAGGCTTTAACGAGGTCCCTGCGGCCCTGTCCTTCTGTCAGGAGTACGATCCGTTGACGGACACATGGTCCACGAAGGCCCCCATGCCCACGCCGCGTGGCTACGCCGCCGCCGCGGTGGCAAATGGCAAAGTCTATGTCAGCGGGGGAACGCAGAGCAATCTGGACTACGATCACCTCCTCGCCACATGTGAGGCATACGACCCGATGATGAATAGGTGGTCGACAAAGCCCTCCATGAACACAACTCGAAGTGAAGTCGCCGCCGGCGTTGCGCACGGCATGATGTACGTCATCGGGGGAAGGAGCGCCGGAGGGGCATGCCTCGACACATTCGAGGAATGCACGATGCCGAAGATGTACTTCGTACACACGAAGGACTAAACGGACGGATTCATTCGGAATCACAGCATTTCTCGTCCCCGGCCACCCCATGCCCGCCTCCCCCCTGCAATTCCGCGTCGACGCAACCGACCCTGCCTCCCAAGCCCGGGCCGGGATGCTCGCGACCCCCCCTGGCGAGGTCCCGACGCCCGCCTTCATGCCCGTCGGCACCCAGGCCACCGTCAAGACCCTCACCCCCGCCCAGCTCGAGGAGATCGGAGCCGACATCCTCCTCTGCAACGCCTTCCACCTCGCGCTCCGGCCCGGCGACGACCTCGTCGCGACGATGGGCGGCCTCCACCGGTTCACCGGCTGGAACCGGCCGATCCTGACCGACAGCGGCGGATTCCAGGTCTTCTCCCTCGGGGCGCTGACGCGCGTCACCGACGAGGCCGCGGAATTCAAGTCCCCCCTCGACGGCGCGCGTGTCGTCGTCTCCCCCGAGCGCGCCATCCGGATCCAGGAGAACCTCGGCGCCGACATCATCATGCCGCTCGACGAGCCCGTCCCCAATCCCTGCGAGCGCGACCGCGCGCGCGCGGCGATGGAGCGCACCCACCGCTGGGCCCGCCGCTGCCTCGCCGCCCGGACCCGCCCCGACCAGGCCCTCTTCGGCATCGTCCAGGGCTCCCTCTACCCGGACCTCCGGAAGGCGTCCGCGGAGGCGCTCGTCGCCATGGGCTTCGACGGCTACTCGGTCGGCGGGCTCAGCGTCGGCGAGACGCCGGCGGAAATGTGGGCCACGCTCGAGGCGACGACGCCGCACCTGCCTGCGGAGAAGCCCCGCTACCTCATGGGCGTCGGGACGCCGCGGGACCTCGTCGAGGCCGTCGCCCGGGGCGTCGATCTCTTTGACTGCGTCCTCCCGACGCGCCTCGGCCGGACGGGATGGGGGATCACGTCGGAGGGGCCGGTCAAGCTCAAGCAGCTGGCGTTCCGCGAGGACCGCGGCCCCCTCGACCCCGCCTGCCCCTGCGCGACCTGCCGCCGTTTCTCCCGCGCCTACCTCCGCCACCTCTTCATGTCGAAGGAGATCCTCGGGCTGACGCTGATCACCTACCACAACGTCTTCTTCTACCTCCAGCTCATGAGCACGATCCGCGACGCGATCCGGATGGGGACGTTCGGGACGCTGCTGGCCCGCGTTCGGGGCATGCCGGGGATGTCGATTTTCCACCCGGGGGAGGCCACCCCAGACAGCAAGTCGCCCTAGGCCATGGGCGGGTCGGCCGATCCGCCCGGATGCAGACACGGCGACTGCGGCATCCGGGTTGGCACTAGAATCAAAACCAGAAGCGAAACCCGTCGATATCGGATTTGCTGGTTTCTGGAATTGTCAAAACCAGCACTATAGAGCATTGCCGGCTGATGGCAGGCCCCCTCCTCTAGGATGGAACGTCCATGAACCGCCACGGCGTCCTCTTCTCCACCCTCCTCCTCGCCACCGCCTGCTCCGGCCCGTCGGCCGCTCCCCCGGGTTCCGCCACCTCGTCCGCCGCCCCCTATGCCCCCGTCGCCCCGCCCCGCCGCACCCTCTCCCTCGACGGAACCTGGCAGGTCCAGCAGGGCGACATGGAAGAGATCCCGAAAGCCTTCCCCTCCACGTGCCCCGTCCCCGGCCTCGTCGACATGGCCCGCCCCGCCTTCGCAGGCGTCGGGAAGAAGAGCCCCCTCCGACAGGCCTTCTGGTACCGCCGCACCTTCACGGTCGACGGCCCCGTCCCCGCCGTCGCCCTCCTCAAGCTCCACAAGGCCCGCTATGGGACGAAGGTCTGGCTCAACGGCCGGCTCGCCGGCGAGCACCTCCCCTGCTTCACGCCCGCGCACCTCGACGTCACGAAGCTCCTCCAGGGCGGCGGCGCGCAGAACGAGCTGATCGTCCGCGTCGGCGCCGACCGCGACGCCCTCCCCGAGGGCATGCCCACCGGCTGGGACTTCGAGAAGTACCTTTACATCCCCGGCCTCTATGATTCCGTCGAGCTGATCCTCACCGGCGCGCCGACCATCCGGAACATCCAGGTCGTTCCCGACCTCGAGACCAAAGCCGTCCGCCTTGTCGCCGAGATCGAGACGGACGCCTCCGCCGCGCAAGGCTTCCCCCTCGCCGTCCGCGTGTCGGAATGGAAGTCGGGCCGGCCGGTCTCCCAGGCGGTCAAGCCCCAGATCCCGGAGAAACCCGGCGCGGTCGGGACCTTCGAGGCGACGCTGCCCATCCCGGACTGCCGCCCCTGGTCGCCGGAGGACCCCTTCCTCTATGAAGCGCTCCTCTCGACCGGCGCCGACGCCGTGAAGGTCCGCTTCGGCATGCGCACGTTCCGGTTCGACCCGGAGACGCGGCGCGCGATGCTGAACGGGAAGCCGTACTACCTCCGCGGCACCAACGTCTGCGCCTACCGCTTCTTCGAGGACGCCGAGCGCGGCGACAAGCCGTGGCGCGCCGAGTGGGTCCGCCGCCTCCACGACAAGTTCAAGACCATGCACTGGAACGCCATGCGCTGGTGCATCGGCTTCCCGCCCGACTTCTGGTACGACATCGCCGACGAGTCCGGCTGGCTCATCCAGGACGAGTTCCCCATCTGGCTCCTCGGCCCCGGCGACAAGGGCCGCGAGAACATCCAGGCCGACAAGGTCGT
>CAYUME010000566.1:0-3969 GCA_964445475.1 uncultured Planctomycetia bacterium | reverse complement strand
GGGGCGGTCGGGAAGGGCGTCGAGATACACCTGCCGAAGCCGTAGAGCTCCCCCGGGGGAAGAGCCCAGCACGGAGACGCGGAGTTCACGGAGCAGACCCGGAGGAATAGCCGGCCCCCTCCGGGGCGTTTCCGAGCGCTCCGCGTCTCCGTGTTTTTTTACCCGTCCTGCCGCGCCCAGTCGTAGGGGATCTTCTTCGTGTGGGCGGGCAGGCGGTACTCGTCGGGATCGCTCGCCCGGTACGGCTCCGTCGGGATGTTCAGCATGATCGACTCGTCGACGTCGATCGCCTTGAACCCGTGGTAGACGCCGGGGGGGATGCGGACGAGCATCGGGCTGTGGGGCCCGATGAAGAACTCGTTGACGCCCCCCTTCGTCGGCGAGCCCTTCCGGGGGTCGTAGAGGACGAGCTTGACCATGCCGCGGAGGCAGGTGAAGTGGTCGGTTTGCCGCTTGTGGTAGTGCCAGGCCTTGACCACGCCGGGGTAGGCGGTCGTGATGTAGACCTGGCCGAACTTCATGAAGACCGCGTCGTCCGCGCGGAGGACCTCCATCAGCCGCCCGCGCTCGTCGCAGTGGGCTTTCAGCGGCTTCACCTGGACGCCGTCGATCCGGTTCTTCATCGTGCCCCTCGCAATGGCCGTCACGCCGGCCGAAAGGACGGCTCCTCAGGAACCCCTGTAACACGCCCGGCGAAGCGGGTCAAGCGGCGCCCCCCGTGGCCCGCTCACAGGCGATCACCTTATCGAGGATGGCGTCGATCCCGGACGTCGGCGCGTAGCCGATGAGGGCCTTGACCTTGCGGAGGTCCGGGACCCGCCGGCGCATGTCCTCGAAGCCCGACTCGTAGGCCTCGTCGTACGGAATATGCCGGATCTCCGCCCGGACGCCCGCCCGCGCAAGCACCCGCTCGGCCAGGGCCCGGATCGTGATCTCCTCGTCGTTCCCGACATTGAAGACCTGCCCGCGCGCCCGGGGCTCGTCCATCAGCCGCACCAGCGCGCCGACGACGTCCGCGACGTCCGCGAAGCAGCGGCTCTGCCGCCCGTCGCCGTAGACCGTGACCGGCCCGCCGGCGAGCGCCTGCCGGACGAAGGTCGGGATCACCATCCCGTACCGGCCCGTCTGGCGGGGCCCCACGGTGTTGAAGAGCCGAGCGATCACGACCGGCAGCCGCCGCTCCTTCCCGTAGGAGAGGGCGAGGAACTCGTCGACCAGCTTCGAGGCGGCGTACGACCAACGCCCGCGCGTCGTCGGGCCGAGGACGAGGTCGTCGTCCTCGGCGAACGGGACCTTCTCGGACTTCCCGTAGACCTCGGAGGTGGAGGCGACGAGGACGGGCTTCCCCTTCTTGGCCGCGTGCTTCAGGACGATCTCGGTGCCGTGGACGTTCGTCTCGATGGTGCGGACGGGGCTCTCGACGATGAGGCGTACGCCCACGGCGGCGGCGAGGTGGAAGACGGCGTCGCAGGCGTCGACCCGCTCCGCGATCACGGGCTCGTTGAAGATCGAGTCGATCGTGTAGCGGAAGCGGGGGACGGCCTTGAGCGGCTCGAGGTTGCCGATGCTGCCGGTGGAGAGGTCGTCGAGGACGTGGACGGCGTCGCCCCGGGCGAGGAGGGCCTCGGCCAGGTGGGAGCCGATGAAGCCGGCGCCGCCGGTGATCAGGAGGGTGCGCATCGGGGTCGGGTCCCGGAGTCCGCGTTCCGCGCCGCCATTCTCGCGCCCGGGCGCGAAGATCGCAAAGGATTTCGCGCCCGGCGCCCGGGCGGACGGCGCGGACGGCTACCGGTCCTTCCGGGCGAGGAGGGGATGGTAGTCCTGGAGGGCCTTGACGTCCAGCGTCCGCTTCTGGAGGGCCGCGATGCCGTCGGCGGCGGCGAAGGCGCCGCGGATGGTGGTGATGACGGTGACGCCGTGGACGAGGGCGGCGGCGCGGATCTTCGCCTCGTCCGTCTTCGGCCCCTTGCCGCTCGGGGTGTTGACGACGAGGGAGATCTCCTGGTTGATGATGGCGTCGCGGGGGTTGGGGCGCCCCTCGCGCATCTTGCGGAGGACCTCGACGGGGATCCCGGCGCCGGCCAGGACCCGTGCCGTCCCCTCGGTGGCGCAGAGGCCGAAGCCGAGAGCGAGCAGCCGCTTCGCCAGGTCCGGCGCGTCCCGCTTGTCCGCGTCGGCCAGGGAGACGAAGACCTTGCCGGACGTCGGCAGGCCGTGCGAGGCCGCCATCTGCGCCCGCGCGTACGCCCCGGCGAAGTCCACGTCGATCCCCATCACCTCGCCCGTCGATTTCATCTCCGGGCCGAGAATGATGTCCGATCCGGGGAAGCGCTGGAAGGGGAAGACGGACTCCTTCATGGAGACGTGCCGGGGGACGATCTCGCGGGTCAGGCCGAGCTCGCGGAGCGTCTTCCCGACCATCACCTGGGCGGCGATCTTGGCCAGGGGGACGCCGATGGCCTTGCTGACGAAGGGGACGGTGCGGGAGGCGCGCGGGTTCACCTCGAGAATGTAGACGTCCTCCCCCCTCACCGCGTACTGCACGTTCATGAGGCCGACGACGCCGAGCTCCGCGGAGAGGGCGTGGGTGCAGGCGCGGATCCGGTCCACGACGGCCGGGGCCAGGGTGTAGGGGGGCAGGATCATCCCCGCGTCGCCGGAGTGCGTCCCCGCCTCCTCGATATGCTCGAGGATCCCCCCGATCACCGTCTCCCGCCCGTCCGAGACGGAGTCGACGTCCACCTCGACGGCGTCCTCGATGAACTTGTCGATGAGGACGGGGTGGCCGGGGGAGGCGTCGAAGGCCTGGTGGACGAAGCGGTCGAGGACGGACTCCTCGTAGACGATCTCCATGGCGCGGCCGCCGAGGACGTAGCTGGGGCGGACGAGGACGGGGTACCCGAGGGAGGCGGCGACGATCCGGGCCTCGTCGGTCGTCAGGGCCGTCCCGCCGGGCGGCTGGAGGAGGCGGAGCTTCTCGACGAGGGCGTTGAACTTCTTGCGGTCCTCCGCCCGGTCGATCGCCTCGTAGGGCGTCCCGAGGATCCGCCAGCCGGCGGCCTGGATGGCCTTCGCGAGGTTGAGCGGCGTCTGGCCGCCGAGCTGGACGATGACGCCCATCGGCTTCATGGCGTCGCAGATGTTCAGCACGTCCTCCTCGGTGAGCGGCTCGAAGAAGAGCTGGTCGGAGGTGTCGTAGTCGGTGCTCACCGTCTCGGGATTCGAGTTGACCATGAGGGTCTCGTACCCGAGGTCGCGGAGGGCGAAGGCGGCGTGGACACAGCAGTAGTCGAACTCGATCCCCTGTCCGATGCGGTTGGGGCCGCCGCCGAGGATGACGACCTTCTCCCGGCCGGAGACGCGGAGCTCGTCCTCGGTCTCGTAGGTGGAGTAGTAGTACGGCGTGTACGCCTCGAACTCGGCGGCGCAGGTGTCGACGAGCTTGTAGACGGGGCAGATGCCGGAGCGGATCCTCCGGGCGCGGACGTCGCCGGGGGAGGCGCCCCACATGGCGGCGAGCTGGGCGTCGGCGAAGCCCATGCGCTTCGCCCCGCGGATCGCCTCGTCCGGGACGCGGTCCAGCGGCCCCGCCGCCGCCAGGCGATCCTCGGCCTCCACAATCTCCCGCAGGTTGTCGATGAACCAGGGGTCGATCCGGGTCAGGTCCGCGATCTCCGCCGGCGCCATGCCGCGCTTGAGGGCGTAGCGGATGTAGAAGAGGCGCTCGGTGGTGGGGGTGACGAGCTGCGCCCGGATCTCCTCGAGGTCGGGCAGCCCGCCCTCGCGCGCCCGGTCCTTCCGATCCCACCCCAGCCCCGTCCGCGCCACCTCGAGGGAACGGAGGGACTTCTGGAGCGCCTCCTTGAAGGTGCGGCCGATGGACATCGTCTCGCCGACCGACTTCATCTGGATCGTGAGCGTCGGGTCGGTGTCGGGCGGACAGGCGAGCCCGGTGATGCCGCCGGCGAT
>CAYUME010000565.1:0-3981 GCA_964445475.1 uncultured Planctomycetia bacterium | reverse complement strand
CCCCACTCCCGGACGGGGTTGTGGACGACGCGGATCAGGCGCGCGGGGACGCCGAGGACCCGCGTGAGGTCGCCCGCGGTGAAGCGGCTGACGGCGACGATCGCCGCGGCGCGCGAGGCCTGCAGCCGCAGCCACGCCTTCCAGAGCGGGAGGAGCCGGGCCTTCCGGCTCTTCGTCAGGAGGCGCGCGCAGGTGATCGGGATGAGGTCGTGGACGGTGACGACGAGGGCGGCGCCGCGGGCGGCGACGGGGTTGAAGACGTCCAGGCCGTGGTAGAGCCGCGCGCCGAGCCGCCTCAGGAGGCCCGGCAGGCGGCGCTGGTTGGCCGCCCCGTGCGGGTCCCACGGGGCCTCGACGCGCCGGATCCCCGGCGCGTCGGCGGCCTCCTTTGGGAGCGGGGTGTCGGGGCGGACGAGGATCGTCAGCGGCGGGGCGTCCGGCAGCCGCGCGAGACCGCGGAGGACCTCGCGGCAGACCTGCCCGATCCCGGTCGGCTCGGGCGTGATGGCGCGGGCGTCGTAGACGATGACGGGAGCGGCCGGCGAGACCATGGTCCTATGCATCCGAGAATCCCGGCTGCAACGCGTCAGCGTGGGAACCGCAGAGGAACGCAGAGGGGGAATTCCCGGGGGCCTCCGTTGCGTTCCGCTTCGGTCCCTTATGCTGGCGGCTTCTCCGCGGCGATTACCGCGATGAAGGCGTAGTCCGCGCCCACGCGGCGCCCCATCTGCCGGAGGTCCTCCAGCAGGAGCGGGTGGTCGTCGGTGAGGGGGCGGACGCGGTCGTCGACGCCGGGGATGCCCCAGTAGGGCATGAGGAAGACGCCGGCCTCGTCGCGGATCCGGAAGCCGGCCTTCGCGAGAAGGTCGCGCAGCTCGGACGCCGTGAACTCCCGGAGGTGGTCGTAGGAACAGGCGAAATCGTCGTGCCCGAGGAGCCGGTTCACGCGCAGGTGGAGGCTGTCGCGGTTCGGGGAGGAGGCGACGATCGCGCCGCCCGGCTTGAGGACCCGGAAGGCCTCGGCGACGCACGCCGCCGGATCGGGGAGGTGCTCGAGGACCTCGCGGGCGGCCACGACGTCGAAGGTGGCGTCGGGGAAGTCGAGCTTGCCGGCGTCCATTTGCAGGAAGCGGTAGCCCGGCCGGTGGCCGTAGCGGCGGATGGCGTCGTGGACGGCGACCTCGGAGAGGTCGACCCCGACGAACTCCTTGCAGGCCTTCACCTGCTCGGCGAGGCCGCCGAGGCCGCAGCCGATGTCGAGGATCGCGGTCTGCGCCGGGTCCCGTCCGCGCAGGAGGGCGTCGCGGAAGGTGTCGGTCAGCTCCGCGTTGCGGACCTCGTCCCACATGTGGACGCGTCCGTAGGCCTCGCCGGCGGCGAAGCGCTGGTCCATGAGGGCCTTGACCTGGTCGGGGGGCAGCTTCGACCAGTCGACACCGGCCCAGGCGGCGGAATCGGGGGCGGACGGAGGCCGGCTCCCCGGCGCGGCGGCCTTCGCGGGGGGCGTGCCGGACGGGGCGCGTCCCGTCCGGTCCAGGGTTCGCGCGATGTCCCCCAGGTAGTCGTGGATCTTGTTGACGCGGTGGGGGAGCATCGCCCACCAGTAGAGGTAGCGGGCGAGCGGGCCGAGGAGGGGGACGCCGCGGAAGAAGGCCTTGACGCCGCCGTCCTCCCCGGAGGGGGCGGGGCGCTTCTCCGCCCGCGCTGTCGGAGGCGTCCCGGCCGGCTTCCCCGCGTTCGTCGGTGTGCCCGTCACGGCGGCCTCCTTCTTTCTCGAGTCCCGGTGCGCCCGGGCCGTCCGGTCGGCCCAGTCGCGCAGGGCGCGGATCTCGTCGCGCGTGAGCGACTCGTTCCGCGCCACGGGGGTGAACTCCGAGTAGTCGCGCAGGTCCTCGATCTCGATCCAGCCCTTCTCCCGGGCGACCCGGTGAAATTCCGTGCCGGGCAGCGGGGTGGCGATGGCGAAGCCGAACTCGTCGGGGGCGATCTGGCGGCAGAGCGACACCGAGTCGGCGACGGTCTGCACGGTGTCCCCGATGTTCCCGACCATGAACGAGGCGATCGTCGTCAGCCCCGCGCCGCGGGCGAGGTCGAAGGCGCGTCGGATCTCGTCGAGCGTCGTCCCCTTGCGGATCCCGTCCAGGACCGCCTGGCTGCCGCTCTCGACGCCGAAGAAGACCGCCCAGCAGCCGGCCGCCTTCGCCTTCGCCAGCAGCGCCGCGTCGATCAGGGTCCGGTTGACGCGGAACTGGGTCTTGAAGACGACGCGGCGGGGGAGGTCCCGGGCGATGAGCGCGTCGCAGACCGCCTCGAACCACTCCCGCTTCAGGTTCATCGTGTCGTCCTGGAAGAAGACCTCCCGGACGCCGAAGTCCCGGTGGAGCGCCTCGATCTCGTCCGCCACGCGGGCGGGGGAGACGAAACGGACGTGCTTCCCGAAGACGGCATCGGAGCAGAAGGTGCAGCGGAAGGGGCAGCCGCGCGAGGCGAGGACGTGCATCGAGGGCGGCTGGCGGACGGGGTGGGCGCCGGGGTAGCGGCGGAGGTCGCCGGCCAGGTCGTAGGCGGGGAAGGGCAGGGCGTCGAGGTCGGCGAGGCCCGGGCGCGGCGGCGTCCGCCGGACGCGGTCCCCGTCGCGCCACGCGATCCCGGCGATGCCGTCGAGCGGCCGGCCCGCCTCGATCGCGTCTGCGAGCTCCACGACCGTCTCTTCGCCCTCTCCGACGCAGGCCGCGTCGACGGCCTCCTCCTTCAGGACGTCCTCCGGGACGGCGGAGGGGTGGGGGCCGCCGGCGACGACGACGGTGTCCGGACGGGAGGCCTTGACGGCGCGGGCGACGTCGAGGCCGGCGTGGACCTGGAAGGTGTTCATCGTGATGCCGACGACGCGGCTCCCGAAGCGCGCGGCGCGCTCCGCGACCCGGGCCGGGGCGAGGTGCTCCAGGTCGGCGTCGACGACCTCCACCGCGTGCCCGGCGCGCCTCAGGACGGCCGCCAGCGAAAGGAGGCCGCGCGACGGGAGGACGCTCCAGAGGTAGTCCTCGCGGTAGCGGGTGTTGGGGACGACCAAGGTGACGGGCGCGCGTTCCATTTTGCGCGCGGCCCGGCGTCGGCGGGAGGCCGCGCGCGAAATGGGATCGCTACAGGATCCGGGCGTAGGCGGCCGCGAGGCGGCGGGCGTAGGCGTCGGGGCTGAAGGCGGCGACGCGCGCCCGGCCCTTCTCCGCGAGCTGGTGGCGGAGGGCGTCGGCGCCGAGCATCACCTTCAGCTTGTCGGTCAGGTCGTCGAGGTTGACCGGGTCGCAGTAGAGGGCGGCGTCGCCGCAGATCTCGGGGAGCGACGAGGCGTTCGAGGCGAGGACGGGGCAGCCGTGCGCCATCGCCTCGAGGGGGGGGAGCCCGAACCCCTCGTAGAGCGAGGGGAAGGCGAAGAAGAGGGCCCCCGCGTAGAGGGACGGGAGGTGCGCGCGCGGCACGTAGCTGGCCAGCAGCAGCCGGCCCGACTCCACGAGCGGCCCGGCGGCCGCCAGCTCGCCCTTCGAGAGCCAGCCCTTCCCGCCCGCCACGACGAGGGGGATGGACGGATTCGCCGCGCGCCACGCCAGCAGCAGACGCCCCACGTTCTTCTTCGGCTCGATCGCCCCCACGAAGAGCGCATACTCGCGCGGCTTCAGCCCGTACGTCCCCAGCACGAGCGCCTGCTGCTCCGGGGGCGGCTGCGCCGAGCCGAAGAGGCAGGGCTCGTGCGTGACGACAATCCGCTCCGGCGCGACGCCGAAGACGTCGACGATGTCCTGCTTCGTGTGCTCGGAGACGGAGAGGACCAGGTCCGACGCGTCGAGGGCGCGGCGGACTGTCCGGTAGAAGTGGACTCGGTTGTCGAGCGTGGCCCACGGCAGCCTGAGCGGGATGAGATCGTGGACCGTCGTCACGGTCCGCGTCCCGCGGGCGTGGACCGGGATCGGGCAGGTCGCGTGCCAG
>CAYUME010000564.1:0-3983 GCA_964445475.1 uncultured Planctomycetia bacterium | reverse complement strand
GACTCGCCGGAGTGGGCGGCGCGCGCGCGCGGCTGGCTGCGCGTCATGCAGGTCGACGCCTGGCTCTCCTTCGCCGTCTACACGGCCGCCACCGCCGCCTTCTACCTCCTCGGCGCGGCCGTCCTCCACCGGCGGGGGCTCGACGTCGGCAACGTCGACCTCGTCGCCTCCCTCTCGCAGATGTACCGGGAGGCCTTCGGCGCGTGGGGGCTCTGGATCTTCCTCGTCGGCGCCTTCATGGTCCTCTACTCCACGCTCTTCGTCTCGACCGCCTCCAACGCGCGGATGGCGGTGGACGTCGCGCCGCTGCTGAAGATCCTGCGGTACCCGACGCCGGAGCACCGGCAGCGGGCGGTCCGGATCGGCGTCGTGGCGCTGCCCGTCTTCCTCACCGCCGTCTACCTGACGTACGGGGAGCCGGTGACGCTGGTGCTGATCGGCGGGATGGCGCAGGCGCTGATGCTGCCGTTCCTAGCGATGCTCGCCCTCGTCGTGCGCCACCGCTGGACGGACGCGCGCCTGCGGCCGGGGCGGGTCTGGACGGTCCTGCTCTGGCTCTCGTTCCTGTCGATGGCGGCCCTGGGGATCCAGAAGCTCGTCGAGCAGGCGGGGGCCCTCGCGCCGAAGCCCCCGCCGCACGCCGCGGAGATTCCGTCGCCCGACCCGGCTGCAAAATGAGACGCCGGGCCACCTGTCGGCCCGGCGTCTGCGTCCGATGGCCAGCCGGTCCTACCGGCCGACCGTCACCGTCGCGATGTCGTGCATCTCCTTCCCGTCCGCCAGCGCCACGACCTTCCGCGTCACCTTCTCCTGCGGCGTCCCCTCCTTCTCGATCACCGTCGCGTAGACCTTCGTCCGGGCGCTCGCGCGGTTCCGGTCGGAGGAGAAGTACTTGACGCGGACCGCGTAGGAGCCCGGCCGGGCCTTCCGGATCACGTACATCTCCGGCCCGTAGCCCTGCGTCACGTCCGCCGTGATCTCCCCGCCGATCTTCGTCTTCGTGTTCTTGTAGTAGCACTCCTCCCCCGTCGGCTCGACGACGTGCAGGTCGACGTCCGTCCCGTCCGTGTTCCAGGCGATCACGACGCGCAGGTCGCTCTTCCCCGCGTCGAACTCGGCGCCGACCGTCTCGAGCCGCGCTTTCGCGTACTCCGGCACGGAGGTCTTCAGCTCCCCCGACCCGATCCGGCGCAGGAACCGGAGGTAGTCCTGCCCGAGGATCTTCCGGAACTCGCCGAAGCGGCCGTCCCACTTCCCGGCCAGCCCGACCTCGTAGTAGGCAAGGGCGAGATCAGCCTGTTTCATCTCGGCCAGGGCCAGCGCCATCGCGTGGTACGTCGGCGGCTCCCAGGGGCGCGACGCGGCAACGCGCCGGAAGAGGTGGACCGCCTGGCCGCCGAGCCCCCACTCCATCGCGGAGAAGCCGACGTCGCGGGCGAGGACGCCGTCGCCGGGGCTGTTCTCGACGAGCGAACTGAGCGCCTTGAGGGCATCGGCGGGGCCGAGATCCTTGAGCCGCCGCACGGCCTCCCCCGTCAGCGCGTCGTAGTCGAGCTGCCGCGACGCGAGCTGCTCCTGGATCGCCCCAGGCACGCCTTGCCTCGTGCGGAGCGTGCAGTCGAGCGGCGGAGGGACGACCGCGAACGCCGCGGCCGGCATCCCGTCGAGCGCGAGCCGGAGCGCCGCCGGGACCTTGAACTCGACCCCCGGCATCCCCTCCATCTTCTTCAGCCACGCCAGGAAGCCGGCCTTCGGATCGCCGAGGGCCTCGCCGATCGACGCGAGCGCCTTCACCACCGCGTCCGACGCCGGCGTCGCCTTCACCACGAAGGCGTCCTCCTCCGGCTTGATGTTGAACCGCTTGTAGTCCTCCTCCGTCTCGAGCATGAGGAGCGAGCACGTCCGGCCCGTCACCCGGAAGTGGGTGGCGTAGGCCTTGGACGTCTCCTCCGTCGCCTCCGCGAGCGACTCGAGCTGCCCCGTGGCGACCTGGCCGTAGAGGCGCGGGGCGAGGTCGGACGGGAGGGCGCTGCTGAACGTCACCGGGAGGGACTTGATCTCGGTCCCGCGCTGCAGCTTCAGGACCGCCACGGCCCCCGCCCCGACCTCCCCGCGTCCGACGAGCGTCAGCTCCTGGCCGGGAAAGACGGTCTTCGGCCGCCCGGCGAGGAGAAGATCGCTCCCGCCTTTCACCTCGACGCCCTCGATCCGCCAGGGGCGCGCGCGGTGGGCGGTCGCGGCCTTCGCGATCACCGCCTCGCCCACGACGGAGAAGACCGCCCCGCCCGACTCGCGGGCGAGGTGCTCGAGAACGCGCGTGTCGGTGCCGGCGAGGCCGGTCGTGTAGGCGAAGAGCGACTTCACGCGCCTGCCCTTCAGCCGGTTGGACAGGGCGTGGAGGTCGCCCTCCCCCCACGTCGGCGATCCGTCGCTGAGGAGGAAGAGGTCGCGGGGCGCCTGCTTGTCCCCGGCCGGCCCCCAGTGACCGGACGCCTTCTCCAGCGCCGCCCCGAGGTCCGTCGCCCCCTCGAGCGCGAGCGTATCCGCGAACCGCATCAGCGCGTCGACGTTCGCGGGCGAGTTCTCGACGAAGGCTTCCCTCCAGGCGAACGCCTCGATGTTGAAAAAGAGGACGTCGAAGGACCGGATCGCGTCCCGGTTGCCGTCGAGGATCGCCTTCATCAGCTTGAGCCAGACGCCGAAGCGCTCCGGGTTCGAGCTGAGCGAGGCGTCCACCAGGAACAGGGCGCAGGAGGACCCCGCGCCGGCGGCGGCCTCGGCCGGCAGCTCCGGCCGGAACCGCGCCGCGAAATAAGGGCCGGTCTTCGGGTCCGTGCCGGTCAGCAGCACCGGCCCGGCGGCCGCGAGCCGCACGGTCAGCGTGCGCGCCTCCGGCTTCTCGAAGCGGTAGTACGCGCGGCCGCCGGCCTTGAACGGCCCGGCCTTCGGCTCGAGCGAGACCGCGACGCCGGGGATCTCCTCGACCTCCAGGTCCGCCACGATCTCCCGGACGCCCGAGGGGAGGTCGAGCGCGTAGACGAGGTCACCGCCCGCGCGCAGCAGGTCCACGTCGTAGCCCATCACGACCCGGTGGAGCTTCTTCGGGGCGAGGGGGAAGACGCGGGCGCTGAAGATGCCGGCGCCGGACCACTCCATGAGGGCGGGATCGACGGCGCGGCGGACGGTCTCGCGGTAGGCGTAGGCGGCCTTCTCCTGCGGGACGACGCGCGCCTCCTTCGGCTGGCTCCACGTCGCCGCGCGGTGGTGCATGACGTCGGTGGGGTTCGCCCCCATCTGTTGCGCCTCTTCGAGGGTGTAGAAGAGCGGCCGGTCGGGCGCGCCCTCGGGGGCCTTGAACGCCGTCTCGCCGAAGGCGAAGAAGAAGGGCGAGGCGTCGTTGGGGAGGCGGAGCTGGAAGTTGCCCTCGAACGGGCGGTCGCGGTCGTTGTAATAGTAGCAATCGATGTAGACGCGGGCGCGGAAGCCGTCGATCCGGACGCGGGCCTGCATCCCCTGGAGCGCCAGCTCCTCCTTGTCGCCGATCATCAGGCGCGAGGTGTTGGGGACGAGCTCGGAGCGCTTCCAGGTGGCGACGGGCGCAGCCCCCGGGGCCTCGTCCTTGGCCGGGGCGGCACGACCACCATAACTTCTGTAGAAAACCGTCCTCCCGCCCCCCCCCTCCCCGCGGCCGACAGCCATGAAGGCCATACCCGGCTCGGCGTCGGCCAACTCCCGGACCCTTTCTTCGGTAAGGAGGGGATCGAGCACGGGCGCGTGGAGCTCTGGAGCCGGCCTGGCCGGCGACCGGGCCGACATCAAGAAGTTCATCTCGTCGTCCGCCGCGCCGGTCGGTGAGGACTTGGATCACCTCGGGAATGATCTCGCCGGCTTTTTGAACCAGCACGGTGTCGCCGACGCGCACGTCCAGGCGGCGGATCTCCTCCTCGTTGTGGAGGGTGGCGCGTTTGACGATGGTGCCTGCC
>CAYUME010000563.1:0-3986 GCA_964445475.1 uncultured Planctomycetia bacterium | reverse complement strand
GGTCCGGGTCCCCGGCCAGCGTCCCGCTGGCGTCCGGCCAGAGGCACTCGATCACCGCCCCGTACAGGCGCGGGCTGCCGTCTGCGGTATCGTCCAGCGCGTGGGGGCTCAGCTGCCGGAGCCCCTCGACGACGTCCGTCGTGTAGATGGGACTGACTTCACGCTGGCGGCGGAAGTAGCTCTGGGCTGACGACATGACCAGGATGTCATGATCGGCCACGAACACGCGCTTCATCTCAGTTCTCCTCACCGATGGACACGTCCATCCCGGAAGCCCGGTTGTGGCATGATGTTAAATATCATATGATGGGCGTGAAGGTTACATGTCTTGTTTCCTGTGTCTCCGGGGGATTCCCGTCAAGGGAGATCATCGGCACATGATTCATGACTCGGCGAGGCGGGCGGGTCTCGTGGCCTTGCTGGCGGCCGGCGCGTGCCTGCCGGTGCCGAGCGGGGCCGCCGATCTCACGCCGTCAGGCGATCCGGTGGCCGGCTACGTCTTTTCCTACTTCAAGGGCAATGGCGAGGACGGCCTGCATTGGGCGTCAAGCGACGACGGGATGGCCTGGACGGCCGCCAATGGCGACAAGGCCGTCTTCAACGCACGCGTCGGCTCCCAGAAGCTCATGCGCGACCCCTGCGCCATCCAGGCCCCCGACGGGACCTTTCACCTGGTCTGGACGACCGGCTGGGACGGGAAGGACATCGGGTACGCCCGCTCGAAGGACCTGGTGGCCTGGAGTGGGGCGAAGACGCTCCCCGTCATGGAGCACGAGCCCGGCGCCCTCAACTGCTGGGCGCCGGAGGTCTTCTACGACACCGGCGACAAACGGTTCCTGGTCTTCTGGGCCACGACCATCCCCGGCCGATTCCCGGAGACCGACAAGCAGGACGGCAAGTACAACCACCGGATCTACTTCACCGCGACGAAGGATTTCGAGTCCTTCGTCCCGGCCGCGCTCCTCTACGACCACGGCTTCAACGTGATCGATTCGACGATGATGCGGCACGACGGCCGGACCGTCATGTTCCTCAAGGACGAGACCAACAAGCCCTTCACCCCCCAGAAGAACCTCCGCGTCGCCTGGGCCGACCGGCCCGCCGGCCCGTGGGGGAAGCCCTCCGAGCCGATCAGCGGCAAGGAGTGGGCCGAGGGTCCGACCGCCGTCACGATCGGAGGGCAGGTCGTCGTCTACTTCGACAAGTACACCGCCCACCGCATGGGCGCCGTGCGCAGCCGCGACCTGAAGGTCTGGGAGGACATCTCCGACCAGGTCCGGTTCCCGCCGGGGACGCGGCACGGGACCGCCCTGCCCGTCTCGAAGAAGATCCTCGACGGCGTCCGCCGCCTCAACGGGTGAGGGGCTGGCGCCGCGCGGAGCCCCTCCCGCGTGGGAGGGGTTTGTCCGCGCGTCGGGCCGTCTTCCGGCGGGGGACAACCCCGATCCCCGGGGTCGTACCCCTTCGCCCGCGACCCTCGCGAACACTCGACATGCCCGCCGTTTCGTGTCATACCCTACTATCCTCTTGCGCATATCCGGGGGGTGACATGAACGGATCGCTGCGCCTGGGCTTTGCCAGCGGCATCTCCCTGGCCCTGCTCGCGGCGTCAGCGGCGGCGCCGTCCGCCGCGCCCGCCCCCGCCGCGAACCTCCTCCCCAACGGCGACTTCGAGAAAGGGCTGGAGGGCTGGCATCCGTTCTGGGCGCGCGAGGCGGGTGGCGGCAAGGCTGCGCTCGACTCGGCCGACCGCCACGGCGGCGCGCAGGCCGTCCGTGTCGAGCACGCGGGGGAGAAGGACTGGAGCCTCGCGCATGCCCTCCAGCTCGCCGTCCAGCCCGGCGAGATCCTCGAGCTCTCCGCCTGGGTCCGTCTCGGGGGGGCGGGCTCCGCCTCCCTCGGCGTCGTCCCCCGCGACGCCGCCGGCCAGGTGCTCGGCTGGGACCATGGCGGCCGCCGCGTCCGCGAGACGAAGGCGTGGCGCGCCGTCCGCTCCCGCTTCATCGTCCCTCCCGCGGCCGCCACGATCCAGCCGCGCCTGATCGGCTACGGGCCCGCGACCGTCCGCCTCGACGACGTCGTCCTCTCCCGCCAGGGGAGCCTCGACGCGCTCCGCAACAAGGATCTGCCCGCGACGGTCGCCGCCCGCAGCGACGCCCTCGAGGCGACGCTCCGCACCGCCGACGCGTCGCTCGAGGTGAAGGACCTCCGCGCGGGCCGGGCGTGGTCGCAGCGCGCCGACGAGAGCCCGCTTGTCGTCCTCGACGCGAAGGCCGCCGGCGCCGGGCTCGATCTCCGCCTCCTCGAGCCCGCGTCGATGCGCGAGATGGCCGCGGCCGTCCGCCTCGACCCCGCCCGTCCCGAGGTCGTCGTGTCCCTCAAGGCCGAGGGCGAGATGGAGACGCCGCTCTCGTGGCCCGCGCCGTTCGCCTCCGCGAAGGGCCAGTCCCTCGTTCTCCCCGTCAACGAGGGGATCAGCTACCCCGTCGACGACGCGACCCTCCTCGAGATGCACTACCATCTCTACGGCGGCCACGGCCTCTGCATGCCGTGGTACGGCGCGATGGACGCGGCGGGCGCGGGGTGGGTGGCGCTCGTCGAGACGGCGGACGACGCGGCGGTGCGCATCCCGCGCCGCGACGGCCTCCTCTGCCTCGCCCCCGAGTGGCAGGCCCAGAAGGGCCGCTTCGGTCCCGAGCGCGTGATCCGCTACGCCTTCTTCGAGAAGGGCGGCCACGTCGCCATGGCCAAGCGCTATCGCGAGCTCGCGAAGAAGACCGGCCTCGTCAAGACCCTCGAGGAGAAGCGCAAGGCCCTCCCGGCCGTCGACCTCCTGGTCGGCGCCGTCAACGTCTGGTGCTGGGACAAGGACGCCCCCGGCATCTGCCGCGACATGCAGTCGGCCGGCATCCGGCGCATCCTCTGGAGCAACGCCAGGCCGCCCGCGGAGCTCAAGGCCCTCAACGACCTCGGCGTCCTCACGAGCCGCTACGACATCTACCAGGACGCGATGAACCCCGAGAATTTCCCGAGGCTCCGGTGGCTCCACGGCGACTGGACCAGCGACGCGTGGAAGAACGACGACCTCATGATCCGCGCGGACGGCGAGTGGGAGCGCGGGTGGGAGGTCGAGACGAAGGACGGCAAGATGATCCCCTGCGGCACCCTCTGCGACCGGCAGGCGGTCCCGTACGCGAAGCGGCGGATCCCGCCCGAGCTCGAGACCCACCCCTACCGCTGCCGGTTCATCGACACGACCACCGCCAGCCCCTGGCGCGAGTGCTACCACCCGAAGCACCCGATGACGCGCACGGAGAGCAAGCGGTTCAAGATGGACCTGCTGCGCTACATCGGCGAGGGGTGCAAGCTTGTCTGCGGCAGCGAGACCGGCCACGACGCGTCCGTGCCGTACGTCCACTACTTCGAGGGGATGCTCAGCCTCGGGCCGTACCGCGTCCCCGACTCCGGCCGCGACATGGGGCGGATCTGGAACGAGGTCCCGGAGGCCGTGGCGACGTTCCAGACGGGCCACGGCTACCGGCTCCCGCTCTGGGAGCTCGTCTACCACGACTGCGTCGTCGCGCAGTGGTACTGGGGCGACTACAACAACAAGCTGCCGAGGCTCTGGGACCGGCGCGACCTCTGGAACGCCCTCTACGGCACGCCGCCGATGTTCATGTTCAACCGGACGCGCTGGGAGGCGGAGAAGGACCGGTTCGTAAAGAGCTACAAGACGGCGACGCCGGCGGCGCGCGCGACCGGCTACGCCGAGATGCTCATGCACGAGTGGCTGACGCCCGACCGCGCCGTCCAGCGGACGCGGTTCGCCAACGGCGTCGTCGTGACCGTCAACTTCGGCGACGCGCCGTTCGCGTTGCCGGGGGGCGGGACGCTGGAGCCGCTCGGGCTGAAGGTCGAGGGCGTGAAGGAGGAGTGACGCTCGCCATGCAGGGATTCGCTTCGCTCATCCCTGCATGGCTCGCTTT
>CAYUME010000562.1:0-3987 GCA_964445475.1 uncultured Planctomycetia bacterium | reverse complement strand
TAGGCGAGGATGGGGAGCAGGCCACCGGGGACCACTCCCCTGGCGGACAGGAAGCCGAAGAAGTCCCGCAACGCCAGGACGTGGGTGTTGACCGTGAAGGCGCCGTCCCGGCGGCCGCGGGCGTTCACCGCCTGGATGCGGTGCCGCCGGTAGTCGGCGAGGAGGTCGGCCGTGACGCCGGCGGGGCCGGAGAGCCCCAGCCCGCCGCACCACGCGACGAACCTCGAGACCAGCCACGTCCTCGCCTTGATCGTCCTGGCCGCCAGGCCTTCCAGCTCCAGGTGGGCCTGGTAGCGGACGAGCCACCCGGCCCAGTCCTCCCCTCCCGCCGTGCATACGCATGGAGGATTCATCGATTTCGGCTCCAACGGGTGTTCACCCTTGCCCTGTTCCTTGGAGGACGCTAAACTAATGACGGATTCGACAACCATCGTGAGGCGGCATGGACCTTCTCTGGCGCGTCAAGTCCGCGGTTGTCCGCGGCCATGTGGCGTTCACGGAAAAGGCCCGGATCGAGCTGGAGCGCGACGATCTCCTGGAGACCGACGTCCTGGAATCGCTGCTGAACGCGACATTCATACGCACGAAGCGATCGAGCAGCCGCTTCCGAAAGCATTCGGGGGAAAAGGTCTGCATCATCACGAGTTTCAGCTTCAAGGGTGTTTTCATCTACACCAAGGGGGTCCTTCGACGTGAGCAAGGCAGCGAAGAGTTTTACATCCTCGTCTCCTCGAAACGGGCCGTCTCGACCTGATCCGGAGACGCTCCCATTTCGCCGCTGCCCCTTGTGCGGAAGCGCAAGGGTGACGCGGGAGATCCGGCAGGTCCGCGCCCGCAGGCCCGGCGGCCGCCGGGTCACCGTGGAGGGGGTTCCCTCCATGCGGTGCCTGTCGTGCCGTGAGCGTTTTTACCACCACCTGACGATTCGCCGGATCGACAAGGCCCGGCAGTAATCGGCGAAAGCGCGGGCATCTCCCTCCTTATCGTTCAGATCACCCCTCCCTCGGATGGCTCTTCCGGTGCGCCTCCTTGACCTCCCGCGCGGCGAAGGCGACGTAGCGGCCCAGCGACCGGACGTCCTCGTGGCCGAGGATCGCCGCCACCTCCTGCGGGGAGGCGCCGTTGCGGAGGAGGTTGGTGGCCAGCGTCCGGCGGATCACGTGGCAGGTGAGGTGCGTGGCGAGCCCCGCCTCGCGTCCGAGCCGCTTCAGGTGGAGCGCGAACGTCTGCTCCCCGAACGCCCTCCCCCGGTCGGAGAGAAAGAGCTCCTCGACGTCCGGATGATCGGCGGCCAGTTGCGGGCGGCCTTCAGCGAGGTAGCGCCCCAACCACTCGACGGCCGCCTTTCCCACGGGCGCCACCCGGTCCTTCGCCCCCTTCCCCTCTCTTACGAGGGCGCTGGCGCCCCCGAGGTCGACGTCTGGCGCATTCAACCGCCGGGCTTCGGAAACGCGCAGCCCCGTGGCGTAGAGGAATTCCAGGAGCGCCCGGTCCCGGATTCCAGAAGGTGTCGCAACGTCAGGCACGGCCAGGAGCCGGTCCACCTCATCCCGGGTGAGCATCGGCCCCACGCGCTTGCGCTCGAGCTTGGGCATCGCCAGCCCCGCAGCGGGGTCGATAAGCAGCCGATGGGTCCCGGCGAGGTCCCGGAAAAACGCCCGGACCGCCCGGAGGTAGAGGTGGGCGCTGTTGCGGCTCACGCGCTCCAGGGTGGCCTTGGCATACGCCTCCAGGCGGTCGGCCGTGACCTCGCGAATGTCCGCGACGCCCTGGCCGGCCAGCCAGGCGACCAGGCGGTTGAGCGCCCCCTGGTAGGTCTTCATCGTTGCCTCCGACCGGCCCAGGAGACGCTCCTTTTCGATGTAGGCCGTCGCCGCGTCCGACAGCGTATGGTTACGACTCGCCTGCAGAGAAGGTGTTTGCGGGATCATGATTGTTTCTCCCCGACAATCCGACAGGTTTCCCGGATTCCACGGTTTTTTGCGTTCCCAGGCCCCTTCCGCGCCGGTTTTGACCTTTCGGGCCCTTCCCGAAAGGTGGCCGAAAGGCACCCGACAAGTTTGGACGGATCGGCGAGCCCCCGGTAGAGCCGCTCCCCGTCTATCCCCTGGCCATCCCAGTCCATGCGGTATTCCGCGCGGCGTCCGTTGCCGCCGCCGGCGACCACCAGGAGGTATTCGGCCTGGACCAATTCCTTGACGTGGTGATGGAGTTGAGTCGGCTTCCACGTCGTACGATCCCGCAGTTGGCGCCGGGTGAAGCGGATGTCATGGGGCTGGCCGCCCTCCTTCCCGGCCCGCTCTGCAAGCCACTCCCGGATCTCGATGAGGAGCCTCCGGGAGGGAGGCGTGAGGTCGTAGAGGGACTGCCCCAGGGCGGCGTCGGCCAGGCGGTTGGTGGTCTCTATGTCGGCCAGATCCACGACAACGGTGTCATTTTCGATCTTCCTTTGGTGCTGCCGGAGGAATGCCACCGCCCGGATGAGGCCCAGGTACCTCTTGTGGTCGCGCCGGGCGGAGAGGCGGTCGTGGGGGAAGGCGAGCTGCGGGGCGAAGGGGTTGACCACCGGGAGGGGCCGGAGCAGGCGCTGGGCGTTCTGGTGAATGCGGATGACCTTCTCCCGGTCGGCGGGGCGCGCCGCCTCGGCCGCCCGCTGGGACTCGAGGATGCGCCGGGTCTGCTCGGGCGACTCGTCGGCGGTGAGCGACAGGAAGCGCCCGGCCGTCTCCTCGTCGAGGTCCGTGCGGGTGGTGGTGAGGAAGAGGGAGACGGGTCCCTTGACCTCCCGCGTCCGGGCCTCGCCCTGGCCGGCGGCGGAAGCCAGGGAAAGGTGTCGGGCGGACTGGAGGACGCGCAGCGCATAGGCGGCGTCCTCGATCCCTTCCGCCTCTTCGATGAGGATCAGCTTGTGGGCCAGGGCGTCGCGCTTCTGGTAGTAGAGCGTCTGGGGGGTGAGGCGGGTGAGGCGCAGGACGTCCTCGGGCGGGGCCAGGAGGCCGGCCGCCTCGGCGAGCGTCGATTTCCCCGCCCCGGAGCGGGAGACGACGAGGACGGAGAGGGGGTCGTCGAGCTTGCGGGAGACGGAGGCGACGTAGGCGATGAGCTTGTTGGTCTCCTCGCCCACGTAGCCGAGAGCGGAAAGGTCGGAAAGCACGCGATCGAGGAGGCGGGGATCGCGGAGAAGCGCCAGCGCTTCCTCCTTCTCGCGGTCGGTGAGGATGACGGCCGGGGCGGGGGCATCGGGCTTCCTGAGGAATTCCTCGGCGAGCGTGACGACCTCCGCCGTGTGGGCCTCCAGGACGGCGGGGTCCTCGCCCAGGAGGCATGCGGCGGTCTTGGCAAAGCCGATCCGGCTCCGGGCGTGGTAGAGGTCGAGGGTGTCGAGGTGGATGCGCGGCGGCTCCGATACGGAGCCGGGCTTTCGGCCGCGGCTGTCGACAGGGCTTCGGAAGACTTTCAGGGACGCCCGGAGGTGCCGGGGCGAGTCCTGGACGATCCCCTGGACGACGAACTGCAGCCGCCGGGGAAACTCGACGGTGAATCCGCTGGCATCCTGGGAGACGATCTCGGCCGCCCGTGGCTCGCGGTGGGAGGGCAACGGATCGTCGGAGCAAGATGGGACGGCTTCTTGGACCTGATCGATTTCGGCCTGGATCCCCAAGGTGGCGAGCTCGCGGGCCATGGCCTCGCGCCACGCAGGATCGTCGTTCCGGATCGTGAGACGCGGCGCGTGGAGCAGGAGGAGATCTTTTGCACCCTGCCCGAGCGGGATACCGGGCCCGGCGGGGGCGATGGAGGGGCGGGGCTTGCCTGCCCCGCCGAAGCCGGGCGAAGGCGGGTCCCCGCCCGGACGTTGTTCATCTGCTGGCGCCTCCGGGGATCGCCCCGCCGTTGCCATGAGCCCCGCCATTGGGTCCCGCACGATTTCGACATCACGCTCGTGCTGTAGGCACGCCCCGTTCCACCACGTCGGCGTCTCGTCGAAGA
>CAYUME010000561.1:0-4006 GCA_964445475.1 uncultured Planctomycetia bacterium | reverse complement strand
CCGCCGGATCCCGCATCCGGGCACGAGAACCCGGAGGCGCTCCACCAGGTCCTCGTGGTAGAAGGTCTCCAGCTCGCACCGCAGGGACGAGGACTCGACCTCGACCGTCAGGACCCCGCCCTTGACGCCGGCCAGACGGGTGGCCGGGGCCCGCTCGGCGCCCACCGCCTCCGACCAGGCCGCCGCGAGGCCCGCGGGCTGGGCCCGCCGGGTCAGCCCCCGGGCCCGGAGCACCTCCCGCATCAGCCCCCCGATGGGGACCACCGTCTCGGCATCGGGTCGCGCGCGCGTCGACCGCATGAAAGCCCGCCTTTCCCCGCGCCCGACGGTCACAGGTCGATCTTGAGCGGCATCACGAGGTACGTGTAGTCGCCGCCCGCCGCCCGCAGCACGGCCGCCGTGTTCCGGTCCTTCAGCTCGAAGACCAGGGTGTCGTCCTCGACGACCCGGAGGAAATCGAGGAAGTAGTCCGGGTTGAAGACCATGTCCAGCGGCTCGCCGGCATAGTCGATGGCGAGGTCGATCTCGGACTCGCCGATCTCGGCGGCCCGGGTCTCGAGCCGGAGCCGGTTCTTGCCGAAGGCGAGCTTCACGGCGCGCCCCTTGTCCGAGGTCATCAGCGCCGCCCGGCGCATCGCGGAGTGAAAGGCCGCCGACGGCACCGCGATCTTCCGGTCCGCCCCCTTGGGGATCACCTCCTCGTACTCCGGGAAGTTCCCCTCGATCAGCCGGGAGAAGATCATCGCCCGCGTGGTCTGAAGCTTGATCTGGTTCTCCTCGACCTGGAGCTGCACGACCGCGTCCGTTTCGCCCAGGACCCGGTCCAGCAGCTGGAGGGCCTTGGGGGGGACGATCACCTTGACCGGCTTGCCGGCCCCCGACGTCTTCTTCCGCACGAAGGCCATCCGCTTCCCGTCGCTCGCCACGAGGCGGAGGTCCTGCTCCCGCAGGTCGAGAAGGACGCCGGTCAACGCGTAGCGCGTGCTCTCCTCCGACGTGGCAAACAGGGTCCGGCGGATCATCGCGGAGAAGTCCGAGGTCTCCACCTTCACCGCATGCCGGGGGTCGAAGGCGGGCAGGTCGGGGAAATCGGCGGGTTCGGTGCCCACGATCTTGTAGCGGCCGTCCTTGAGCCGCAGCGTGGCCAGGCTGCCGTCCGACTCGAGGGTCACCTGCTCGTCCTGGCTCTCCCGGAGGAGGCCGCTGACGCGCGAGGCGGGCAGGACGAGGACGCCTTCCTCCGCGACGCTCACGGGAACAGCCCCCTCCCCGCCCACCGCGTAGCGGACACCGATCTCCAGGTCGTTGCCCACCACCTCCAGCGTCCCCTTCCCTCCCTGGCCCTGGGCGGTGACCTTCACGTTCTGGAGGATGGGGATGGTGCTGCGCACCGGCACGACGCTGGAGGCGATCTGGAAGGCCTGGTTCAGCGCTTCGCGACCGCACGTGACTTTCATGCAGGCTCCCTGGAGGATGGACGGTTGGGGACAGGACCCGGAGCGGAGGGATTTTACCTTGTCCGTGGCGGAGGGTGCCACTCTTTTTCACCCGGCGGCCGCGCGCGCGCCCGCGGGGCGCGGGCCCGCAATTCCATGGACCGATCCCCGCGGGGAGGGTACATATGCTCCGGGGTTCTCCCTCCCGGACGGAAGACGCGCCCGGCCTCCCCTTCGCCCCGCGCCCGCGCACCATGGACAACAAGGACATCGCCCGCGTCCTCGGCGAGATCGGGACCCTCCTCGAGCTGCAGGGGGAGAACGCCTTCAAGGTGCGAGCCTACCTGTCGGCTGCGCGCCAGATCGAGGGGCTGGGCACTCCCGTCCGGGCCCTGGTCGAGGAGAAGCGTCTCGGGGAGCTCCCCGGCATCGGGGAAGGGCTCTCGGAGAAGATCACGACCCTGGTCGAGACCGGGCATCTTCCTTATTACGAGGCGCTCAAGTCCTCGGTCCCCCCCGGGATGCTGGATGTCCTGCGCATCCCCTCCGTCGGCCCCAAGAAGGCGCGCACGCTCCGCGACAAGCTGGGCATCGGGAGCCTCGCCGACCTCGAGGCCGCCTGCCGGGCGGACAAGCTGCTGACGCTGGCGGGGTTCGGGAAGCGCACGCAGGACAAGATCCTCGCGGGGATCGCTTTTCTCGCGCGGCACCAGGGCCGCGCGCTGTACGCGGAGGCCCTCGCCCCCGCCCGGGACCTCCTCGCCGCCCTCGAGCACGCCCCCGCCGTGATCCGCGCCAGCCTCGCCGGGTCGATCCGCCGCTGCCGCGAAACGGTCAAGGACATCGACCTCGTGGCCTCCTCCGACCGCCCCGCCGAGGTCATGGCGGCCTTCACGAATCACCCCCTCGTCCTCGAGGTCACGGCCACGGGGGAGACGAAGAGCTCCGCCCGCCTGGTCACGGGGATCTCCGTGGACCTCCGCGTCGTCCCCGACGCCGATTTCCCCTGCGCCCTCCACCACCTGACCGGGAGCAAGGACCACAACGTGGCCCTGCGCGCCCTCGCCCAGAAGCAGGGGCTCAAGGTCAGCGAGTGGGGCGTCTTCCGGGGCGAGGAGCGCCTCCCCGTCGCCGACGAGGCCGCCCTCTTCCGGCTCCTCGGCCTCGCCGACATCCCCCCCGAGCTGCGCGAGAATCTCGGCGAGATCGAGGCGGCCGCCCGGGACGCCGTCCCCCGCCTCCTCGAGGCGAAGGACCTCCGCGGCATCCTCCACGTCCATTCGGAGTGGAGCGACGGCACGCCCACCGTCGAGGCGTGGGCCCGGCGCGCCCGCGAGCTCGGGTACGAGTACCTCGCGATCTGCGACCACAGCGTGGCCGCCTCCTACGCGGGCGGGCTCGCCCCGGCGGACCTCGAGGCCCAGATGGCCGAGATCGACGCCGTCAACGCGAAGGGGACGGGCGTGACCGTGCTGAAAGGGATCGAGACCGACATCCTCCCCGACGGGACCCTCGACCTCCCCGGCGACCTCCTCGCCCGCCTGGACGTCGTGATCGCCTCCGTCCACAGCCACTTCGGGATGCCGGAGGCGGAGATGACGGCGCGGATCTGCCGGGCCCTGGAGCATCCGCAGGTCGACATCCTCGGCCACCCGACAGGGCGGCTGCTCCTCCAGCGGGAAGGGTATGCGGTCGACCTCGGGGCCGTCTTCGCGGCGGCGCAACGGCACGGCGTCGCCCTCGAGCTCAATTCCCACCCGCAGCGGCTCGACCTCGACTGGCGATACCTGCGTCAGGCCAAGGAGATGGGGATCCGGATCGCCATCAACCCCGATGCGCACCAGCCCTCGGGCATCCAGGATGTCCTCCTCGGCGTGGGAATCGCCCGGAAGGGGTGGCTGGAGAAAAAGGACGTCCTCAACGCGCTGCCGCTGAACAAGTTCCGGAAGGCGCTGAGGCGGGGGAAGAGGTAGGGAGTCCCCCCGCCGCGCGAGGGACGGAGGACAGGGGGGGACCCGGTTTGCTCGTTTTGATAAACAAGGCCGCCCCGGGGCTGCGGGGCGGCTGTTCCCCGCTTTACGGGCAGCCGCGACGCGGTGAAGGAAATAACGGCCAAACACTATGCCGCAAACGCCGAAGGGGGGTATACTGGACCGGACGCTCCGCAGGAGCAGGATCCCGATGCGCCCTCGCTTGTCGCTCCCGCTCGCCTTTTTCGTCGCCGCCGTCGCGGCCTCCGCCGATCCCCTGACCCGGGAGGAGGTCGTCCGCCTGGTACGCGAAGGCACCCCGGAAGACGCCATCGTGGCCCGCATCCGCACGGAGAGGCCGCACTTCACGCTCACCGTCGAGGAGATGCTCCGGCTCAGCCGCGACGGCGTCAGCACGGCCGTGCTCCAGGCGATGATGTCTCCCCCCGAGGCGGCCCCGGAGGCCGCGCCCGCCGGAAAACCGCCGGGCCCCGCGACGGGTGACGCGTTCGCCTCCCCCGCCGCCGCCCCCTCGGGCGCCGGCGGCAACCGGTTCGATTTCCGAGCCCCCGAAATGGACCGCCTGACGGTCCCCGACCC
>CAYUME010000560.1:0-4015 GCA_964445475.1 uncultured Planctomycetia bacterium | reverse complement strand
CGGGCCGTGGTGGAGACGACGCGGGCCGCCGCCATCCCGACGATCGTCAGCCTCAACCCGATCATGGTGGACGGCACCGGCATGTGCGGCGGCTGCCGCGTCGACGTGGGAGGGAAGACGAAGTTCACGTGCGTGGACGGTCCGGAGTTCAACGGGCACGAGGTCGACTTCAAGCTCCTGATGTCGCGTCTGGCGACCTACGCGGAAGCCGAGCAGCGCGCGAACGCGCTCCACGAGGAGGAGGCGAAACGGCTTCCGGCTCCGGTGAAGGCGAAAGCCCGGGTGAAGATGCCCGAGCAGGATCCGGCGGTGCGGCGGAAGAACTTCAACGAGGTCGCGCTCGGCTACGACGAGACGCAGGCCCGCTCCGAGGCGCTGCGCTGCACCCAGTGCAAGAAGCCCACCTGCGTCTCGGGCTGCCCGGTGAACATCGACATCCCGGCCTTCATCAAGCTCATCCAGGAGGGGCGGCCGCGTGCGGCCCTCCGGAAGATCAAGGAGCAGAACAACCTGCCGGCGGTCTGCGGTCGCGTCTGCCCCCAGGAGTCGCAATGCGAGGCGGTCTGTGTCTTCGCCAAGAAGGGGAACCCCGTCGCGATCGGGCGGCTCGAGCGGTACGCGGCCGATCACGGCGCGGAGCGCGGGAAGCCGCGCATTCCCGTCCTGCCGCCCCCGACCGGGCGGCGCGTGGCCGTCGTCGGCGCGGGGCCCGCGGGACTCACCGCTGCCGCGGATCTCGCCCTCCTCGGCCACCGCGTCACCGTCTTCGAGGCCCTCCACGCCCCCGGCGGCGTCCTGATCTACGGCATCCCCGAGTTCCGCCTCCCGAAGTCGATCGTCCGGCGCGAATGCGACTATCTCGAGGCGCTCGGCGTCGAGTTCCGCATGAGCACCCCCATCGGCTCGGGGATCACGGGCGCGCAGCTCCTCGCCGAGGGCTTCGACGCGGTCTTCATCGGGACGGGCGCCGGGCTCCCGATGTTCCTGAACATCCCCGGGGAGAACCTGAAGGGGGTCTACTCCTCGAACGAGTTCCTCACCCGCGTGAATCTCATGCGGGCCTACCAGTTCCCCTCCGCCGGCACGCCGGTCCTGCCCGCCCGGCGCGTGGCCGTCGTGGGCGGCGGGAACGTGGCGATGGACTCCGCGCGCAGCGCCCTCCGCCTCGGGGCCGAGGCGGTCCTTCTCATCTACCGGCGCACGCGGAAGGAGATGCCCGCCCGCGCGGAGGAGGTCGAGCATGCCCACGAGGAGGGAGTCGAGTTCCACGAGCTGACCAACCCGGTCCGGGTCGTGGGCGACGAGAAGGGGTGGGTGACCGGGCTCGAATGCCTGAAGATGGAGCTCGGCGAGCCCGACGCCTCGGGCCGTCGTCGTCCTGTCCCGGTCGCGGGAAGCGAGCACGTGGTCCCCGTCGACCAGGTCGTCATGGCGATCGGGAACCTGCCGAACCCCCTCCTCACGAAGACCTGGTCGGAGCTGCAACTGGACCGGCGGGGCAACATCCCGGTGGACGGGAACCGGATGACGAACCTGCCCGGCGTCTTCGCGGGGGGCGACATCGTGACGGGGGCCGCGACGGTGATCGAGGCGATGGGGGCGGGCAAGCGGGCCGCCCAGGCGATCGACGCCTACCTCAAGGCGAAGGTCCCGGCGGCAACGGCGTAGGCTGGGGCGAGCCGGACACCCGCTTCAGCACCTTGCCACCCCACGCGGTCCAGGCGCGCGTGGACTGCGGCGTCAGTTCCGGCGTCAGCGTGATGCGCGCGTCGGCGACGACGGGCGGCGTCCCGGACTCGCCGACCAGGAACGGGTTGATGCTCAGCTCCACGATTTGCGGGAAGTCGGTCACCAGCTGGCTGATGCGCTGAAGCCCCCCCACGATCCCCGCCAGGTCGATGTCCGCCTGGCCCCGCGCCCCCCTCAGCATCGCGTACGACCGCGTGGCTTTCAGCATCTGCATGGCCTCGTCGGCCGTCAGGGGCGCCAGGTGGAACGTCACGTCCTTCAGGACCTCGACGAAGATGCCGCCGAGGCCGAACATGAGCATCGGGCCGAACTGGGGGTCCCGCGTCATTCCGAGGATGACCTCCCGGCCGCGCAGGTACATCTTTTCCACGTAGACGCCCTCGAGGCGTGCAGCGGGGGCCCGCTGGGGGATCCGCAGCAGCATCAGGTCATGCGCGTCGCGGACCTGGTCCTCGGTGGCGAGGTTCAGCTTGACGCCTCCCAGGTCTGACTTGTGGAGGATGTCCGGGGACATGATCTTCATGGCCACCGGGTATCCGATCATCGTGGCGATCTCGACGGCCTGGTCGGCGTTCGCGGCCACGCCACCGGGGGGGACCTCGAAATCGTAGGCGTGCAGGATCTCCTTGGCTTTCACCTCTCCCACTTCGACGAGGCCTGCGCGGAGTTGGCGGGCGATGACACGCTCGGCACGGCGGCGATTGACGGGGAACCGCGTGACGACGCGGGGCGGGCGGCGGCGCCATGCCGCGTAATCGCACATGGCCACCAGCGAGGCGACGGCCCGCTCGGGGCACGGGTAGTCGGGGATGGAGGAGTCGGCGAGGACCTCCCGTCCCGGCCGCACGTCGTCCCCCCCCATGAAGGAGGCCAGGATCGGTTTGGTCGTGCCCGTGCTCAGTTCGGCGATGGCCTGCGCCGTCTCGACCGGCTGCGTCATCGCCTGCGGGGTCAGGATGACCATCACGGCGTCGACGCCGGCGTCGTCTAGGACGGCCGTCACCGCCAGCCTGTATCGGGCCGCATCGGCATCCTCCAGGAGGTCGATCGGGTTGACGGTGCTGGCCGCAGACGGGAGCGCCTGCTTGAGCGCCTCCGCGGCCGCAGGCTCCAAGGCGGCCATCTGGAGGCCCGCCGCTTCCACCGCGTCCGTTGCCATGATGCTGGGGCCACCCGCATTCGTGATGACCGCTACGCGGTTGCCGCTCGGGAGCGGCTGCAGGGCCAGCGCCTTGGCGTAGTCGAAGAGCGACTGGAAGTTCTCTGCCCGGACCACGCCGGCCCGCTTGAAGGCCGCCCGGTAGGCGATGTCCGTCCCCGCCAGGCTGCCGGTGTGCGCCGAGGCGGCCTTGATCCCGGCCGGGGTCGACCCGCCCTTGAGGATGACCACCGGCTTGATGGAGGCCGTGGCCTCCGCCACGCGGATGAAGTCGTCGCCCGAGGCGATGCTCTCGATGTAGCCGACGATCACCCCGGTCCGGTCGTCCTCGGCGAGGGCGGCCAGGAAGTCCACCTCCGTCAGGTCCGGCTTGTTTCCGAAGCTGATCAGCTTGGCCAGGCCGAGGTGGCGCAGCTCGGCCCAGTCGAGGATGGCCGTGCAGAGCGCCCCCGACTGGGAGATGATCGAGATCCGGCCCGGGTGGGGCATCCGCTTGGCGAACGAGGCGTTGAGGCGGTGATGGGTGTTGATGAGGCCGAGGCAGTTCGGGCCCATCAGGCGGACGCCGCGCTCCTGGCAGTAGCGCGCCAGCTCCGCTTCCCGTCGGGCGCCTTCCGGGCCGACCTCCCGGTAGCCGGCGGTCACGACGATGATGGCCTGGGCCCCCTTTCCCACCGCCTGTTCCACCGCCCCCTGCACGGCGTCCACCGGCAGGGCCACCACGGCCAGGTCGACGGGGCCGTCGGCGGCGGACAGGTCGGGGAAGCACGGGAGGCCGAGGATCTCGGTGGCGGAGGGGTTGACGGGGAGGATGCGGCCTTCGAACCCGCCGCGGATCAGGTTGGAGACGATCGCATGCCCCACCTTCCCCGGCGTCCGTGAGGCGCCGAGGACGGCGACGGTCTTGGGCGTCAGCAGGGCTTCCAGCATGACCGGTCCTCCCCCTGGGATGTCTCCGGACCTTGAGCGCCCCCCCGCCGGGGGCCGCCCGCCATGACGCCGGCGGGCGCCTAGTTGGAGTCGATATCGAAGTGGTAGACACCCGCCTCGAGGTGGCGGCGGACCTCGCAGCCGCTTTTCTGGGAGACCGACTGCATGGGCGTGTTC
>CAYUME010000559.1:493-4017 GCA_964445475.1 uncultured Planctomycetia bacterium | reverse complement strand
TGTCGGGGACGAGGGGGTTGTCTAACTTGGCGCGCGCCTCGCGGGGGAGGACCGTCTTGCTGCCCGGACCCTGGTAGCCGCCGGAGATCCCGTTGAGGTTGATGGCCGGTTCGAAGAGGAGGCGCTCGGCGAGGCGGGCGCCGGAGAGGCCGAGGAGGAAGCGGTCGATCCCGAGGCGTTTCGCCGCGTCGCCCGCGTCGGGGCGGAACGGCGCGGCCAGCGCGCGCTCCGCCGCCGTCACCGGCCGGATCCGCTGCCGGAATCCGTCGACGGCGATCCGCTCGTCCCGCCCCTTGATCGAGGCCAGCGCCCAGACCAGGCGCCAGACGGGGCTGGGGACGATCACGCCGCGCGAGGAGTGGAGGTCGGTCTTCGCCCCGCGGCAGACCAGCTCGCCGTGGAGGATCCCCTTGCAGCCGAGCTCGACGAACGGCCGGCCCGCGTCGCTGCGCGAGGCGCTCTCCCAGACGCAGAGGTCGGCGGGCAGCCAGCGGGCGAGGCGCCGCGCGAGCCGCTCCAGCGTCGGGCTGCCGACCTCCTCCTCCCCCTCCACGAAGAACTTCACCTGCACGGGCAGGGGGACCCCCGCCTCGCGGTAGGCGTGGATCGCGGCGACCCGCGCGACGAGGTCGCCCTTGTTGTCCGCCGCCCCGCGGGCGAAGAGCCGTCCCCCGCGGATCGTCGGCTCGAACGGCGGCGAGTCCCACTCGTCCAGCGGGTCGGGCGGCTGGACGTCGTAATGGTTATAGAAGAGGATCGACCGGCCGCCGGGGACGGGGGGGGATTCGGCGATCACGGCCGGGTTCCCGCCGCACCGGACCCGGCGGACGCGCAGGCCGGCATTCCGGAAGGCCATGACGAGGAAGGACGAGGCCTCCCGAATCCCGCGGCGTTGCGCGGAGACCGAGGGGACGCGGCAGTAGATCTTGAGGAGCCCGAGCGCCCAGTCCTGGTGCGCCTTCGCGGCTTCCTTCAGGCGGGGGTCCATGGCGACAGTGTAGCGGGCGGTGTTCAACGGCGCAAGAAAAGGAGACGTCTCTTGTTTCAGTCGGCATCCACTGTGTGCGGGTGATCCTCCAGCGGGCACCCCGCGCAGGCCGGCCGGGGCTTGCAGTGCCCCTTTCCGCAGGCGACGATCAGGGCGTGGTACTCGTTGTAGAGCGACGCGTCCTGCGCCAGGTTCTCCTCGAAGAGCGCCTTGATCTCGTCGTAGTCCGCCTCGGGGAGGATCAGCCCGTGCCGGAGGAGGACCCGGTACGTGTAGGCGTCCACCACGAAGGTCGGCAGGCCGACGGCGTAGAGGAGGATCGAGTCGGCCGTCTCGCGCCCGATCCCCTTGACGGTCAGGATCTCCTCGCGCAGGGCGTCGAGGGACCGCTTCCGCAGGGATTCCACCTTGCCGCCGTGTTCCCCGACGAACCACGCCAGGAAGGCGCGGAGGCGCTTCGTCTTGACGTTGTAGTAGCCGGCGGGGCGGATGAGGCGGGCGAGGAGGGGCGGGTCGACGGCGAGGAGGCGGCGGGGCTCCATCAGGTCGGCGAGTTTCAGGGCCGCGATCGCCTTCTCGACGTTCGTCCATGCCGTGTTCTGGGTGAGGATCGCCCCCACCATCACCTCGAACGGCGTCTCCCCCGGCCACCAGTGCTGGGGGCCGAACCGCTTGAGGAGCTTCTTGTAGAACGACATCAACAGCTCGGTTTGGCGGGGCATGGGTTTGCCGGGAATTGAGAAGGAAGATCGGAGAAAGCGGACTGCGACCGGTTGCGGAGGAACACGGATCAGGCCAGTTGTTTCTCTCTCGCAAACGCAGTTGTCACGCGCTGCGTGCCGCCGCTTGTTAGCGCTTTGTCGAGAACACCCGGTCCGCCCGGCGTGATCCGCGTGATCTGCGGGCTACCTCCCGTCCCCGAACATCGCCTCCACGAACTTCGCGGGCTCGAACGGCTCGACGTCGTCCGGCTTTTCGCCCACGCCGACGAACTTCACCGGGATCCCGAGCTGGTCGTGGATGGCGACCACGATCCCGCCCTTGGCGGTGCCGTCGAGCTTGGCGAGGAAGATGCCGGTGACCGGCGTCGCCTCGTGGAAGTGGCGCGCCTGGGAGATGGCGTTCTGGCCGACGGTGGCGTCGAGGACGAGGATCGTCTCGTGCGGCGCCCCGGGGATCTTGCGCGCGATGACGTTCTTGATCTTCTCCAGCTCCTTCATCAGGTTCACCTTCGTCTGGAGCCGGCCGGCGGTGTCGACGAGGAGGACGTCGACCTTCCGGGCCAGCGCCGCGTCGCAGGCGTCGAAGGCGACGGCCGCCGGGTCCGCCCCCGGCTGATGGCGGACGAGGTCGGTGCCGATCCGTCCGCACCAGACCTCCAGCTGGTCGATCGCCGCGGCCCGGAACGTGTCGGCGGCGGCGAGCAGGACGCTTTTCCCGTCGTCCCGCATCGCCTTGGCGAGCTTCGCGAGGGAGGTGGTCTTGCCGCTGCCGTTGACGCCGACGACGAGGACGACGGTGGGGGGGGCGGGGGCGAAGCGGAGGCCGGGCGGGGCCGCCCCCAGCCGCGCCAGCAGGTCGGCCTTGATCGTGGCCAGCACGTCCTCGGACCGGGCGATCTTGCCTTCCGCGTGGCGCGCGCGGAGGGTCGCGAGGATCCGGTCCGTCGCCTCGACGCCGACGTCCGCGGCCAGGAGGGTCTCCTCGATCCGGGCCAGCGTCTCCTCGTCGAGGCCCTTGAAGACGGCGAGGACCTGGCGGACGCGCTGGCCGAGCGCGGCCTTGGTCTTCTGGAGGCCTTCCTTCAGGCGGGCGAAGAGGCTCTTGAACACGGCGGCCGTCCTGTCGGGGAGAGAGGCCGGGGACGCATCGTCTCGCGGGTCCCGCGCTAGCCGAGCAGCTTTCGCGTCTTCTTGTCCCAGTGCCGGATCCGTTCCGGGAGCCGGTGGTTGCCGTGGCAGTCGGTGCAGGCCTTCTTCGCGTCCTCGGGGGTGGCCGGCTTGTAGCCGCGCGGGGGCTTGACCTCGGGGTGGCACTCCCAGCAGGCGGCGGGCATCGACTCCTTCGAGTACATGATGTCGGGCGCGGTCTCGTGGCCCTCGTCGCCGCAGTGGTCGTCGGAGGGACCGTGGCATTTTTCGCAGCCGACGCCGCCCCAGGCGTGCCAGCGGACGAAGACCTCCTCGTCGTAGTTGAGGTGGCAGACGAAACAGCGGCTGTTGTCGGCCAGGGGGGGCTTCGAGTAGTCGACGGGCTTCTTCGGCTCGTCGCGCACGGGGAGGGGGTGGGGGGGCTCCTGTTTCGCGGGGGCGGCGGCCGGGCCCGCCGCCTGGCCGGCGCAGCCGGCGGCGAGGGCCAGTCCGGCGGCGGCCAGGAGCGCGGCGAGGCCTGTTGTCGTTCGGTCGATCATGGTGCGTCGCTCCTCGATGTGCGGGGTTGGCAGGAGCCCGTGCCGGCCGCCCGCCCGCGGGGGCGTCAGCATGCCAAGGCCGGCCCGATCTGCCACAGGAGCTGCGGGTGACGCCGCTGTCTAAGG
>CAYUME010000559.1:0-483 GCA_964445475.1 uncultured Planctomycetia bacterium | reverse complement strand
GTCCCCCTTCGGTGTCGTCTCGCTCCGGAATCAGACGGCGAACGCGGCGATTCCTAGACCCACTCCCACTCCTTGAGCCACTGGTAGTCGTCCGGCAGGGTGGCCCAGGCGTGGTCCATCGCCTTCTCCAGCTGCCGGAGCTCGGCCTTGTCGAGCTCCTTGCGCTCCTTCATCGCCTGGGCCATGTTGTCCACCTGCTCCACGCTGATGAGCCCGGGGATGGGGGCGGTGAGGGCGTCGTTGTAGAGGATGTAGCGGATCGCCATGCGCGCGGTCTTGGCGTCTTCCTCCTGGTCCGGCCCCTTCGGGGCGCCCTTCCCCTTGAAGATCGAGCCGCTGGCGAACGGCTTGATGCCGAACATCGCCACGCCGCTCTTTCGGACCGTCTCGAAGAGGCTGTCCTGCGGCAGCTCCTTGGTCTTGGCCGTGTAGGGCGTGCAGAAGCCGTCGACGACGTCCGGGTAGGTCTCGATCATCTTCTTG
>CAYUME010000558.1:0-4025 GCA_964445475.1 uncultured Planctomycetia bacterium | reverse complement strand
TTCCGCGTCCCGAACGCGTCGGCGGTCTGCACCGGCTTCCACGCGCCGCCGTCCCGGGCGAGGAGCTTCCACGAGGCCGGCACGCGGCACTGGCCGCGGCCGGTGTCGTCGAACCAGTAGACCTTGACGGTCGAGACCTTCCGCGCCTTCGGGAAGGCGAGCTCGATCCACTCGTCCGTCCCCTTGTGGTCCCACCAGGTGAAGCGGGGGATGTCGTGGTCGTTCGAGCGCTTCGGCAGGAGGCCGTCGGCGACGGCGTCCGTCGTGTCGCCCTCGAAGCAGTGCGAGGCGGTGACGCGGACCTTCATGGGCAGCTCCAGCACGACCGTGTCTCCGTCCTTCCACGCGCGGTCGATCCGGACGAGGCGCCCGGGGGGGAGGGCCCTCTTCTGCTCCTCGCCGTTGACGGCGACCTTCGCGCCCTCGCACCAGGCGGGGATGCGGAGGAGGAGGGGGAACTTCACGGGGGCCTTGAGCGAGAGGGCGAAGGCGATCTTCTCCTCGAACGGGTAGCGGGTCGTCTCGACGAGGCGGACCTCGGCGCCGTCGGCCCCGACCTTCGCGCGGACCTCGCAGGGGGCGTAGAGCATCGCGGCGAGGCCGTTGCCGGGCGCGGCGTACCAGAGGTGCGCGGTGAAGTACGGCCAGGCGTGGCCGCTGTTGTGCTGGCAGCAGCGGTGGCTGTGGGGGTTGAAGTGGTACATGTCGCCGCTGTTCTGTATGCCGGGCGCCTTGCTGACGTGGTCGCTCTGCGGCTGGTTGGGCGCGGTCAGGTAGCGGAGGGCCTTGAGGTCGGCGGTCATCGAGGCGGGATAGCTGTTGAAGGCGACGGCCTCGCAGCGGTCGGCCCAGGCGGGGTCGCCGGTGATCGCGGCGAGGATCCCGTCGGTGAGCATCTCCTCGGCCATGCCGCAGGTCTCGACGGCCTGGCGGGGCCCGGTGTAGCCGGGGCGGGCGTTCTCGTCGGCGCCGTACATCCCGCCGGGGACCCGGCCGTACATCGCGCGGACCTTCGTCCAGACGCGCTCCGTGGCCGCAAGGAGGGCCTCCTCCTTCGAAAGCAGCCAGAAGGTGGCGGGCTCGCGGACGCCCTGGGGGATGTTGACGTTGTGCCAGTTGATGACGTCCCGGTCCCAGCGCGCGGTCTTCCGGTGGGTCTTGCGGGCGAGGTCGAGAAGCCACTCCCCGCCGGTGCGGCCCTTGTCGGGGCCGAACCAGCCGTCGGCCTGCTGGCTGGCGAGGGCGCCCTCGATCCAGACGTGCGCCTCGTCGATCAGGCGCGGGCTCTCGAGGAGGTAGGCGCAGCCGATGAACCCCTTGAGCCAGTAGGGGCACGCGGTTGGCGGCGTAGTGGGCGATGCCCGCGGCCGGGTCGGGGCGGTCGAGGACGACGACCTCGGCGGCGGCCGCCGCGGCGAGAACGAGGGCGGCGGCCAGGACGAACGGGATCCTTCGCGTCATGGGAAGCCTCGTTCCCGTGTGCGCGGAGACAGGAGGTGCCTCCGCGTGGCCGGAGGCGGTGAACCGGACTCGAAGCGCTACTTCTTCGGGACGAGCTCGACCATCCCGACATCGATGTACTGGCCGCCCTGGGTCTGCTTGCACTGGACGGCGAGGACGTTCCGGCCGGGCTGGAGGGCGGCCAGCGCCTTCGGGGCGATGTCGACCTCCTCGTACTCCGTCGTGAACCCGCCCAGCTTCGCCGCCTGTACGCCGTTGAGGTAGACCACGGCGTCCTCATCGTGATGGACCCGGAGCAGGAGATCCTTCGGCAGCGGGGCGGGGAGCTCGATCTCCCGCCGGATCCAGATGGCGCCGGACTTCCACTCGGTCCCGACGACCGCCCCCGGCGTCCCCTCCGTGCCGAACCCGCCCTTCCCCTCCTTCCAGGCCGCGGCGTCGAAGCCGGTCTGGGCCCACTCGCCGGCCGGCGGCTCCAGCGTGTACCGCCACGCCTGCGCGGCCTTCTCGGAGGTCGGCACGACGAGGCGCGACTCGGGCGCGGGCGGGAAGACGCCGCGGTTGGCGTCGGCGGCGACGGCCAGGTCGGGCTTGACGACCTCGCGGTCGTAGGTGAGGAGGCCGTTGACCTCGGTCTCGACGTCGGTGATCTGCGTGTAGATGGCCGCGCAGAGGCCGGGGTCGTCCTTGAGCTGCCAGGCCTTGCGGAGGAGGGCGGCGTACTTGCGGGTGAGGGCGGAGTCGCCCGACATGTTCTGGTAGCCCCAGTTCCGGTCCGCCTGCCAGAGGTGGCCGGGGACGGGCAGGCCGAGGCCGCCGAACTCGCCGAGGACGGCGGCGCGGGCCGCCTCGGGCCTCGGGGACCCGGGGCCGGGGTAGTTGTGCATGTCGATGACGTCGCCCACCGGCCGGTCGTGCCAGCCGCTGGCGCAGTTGACGAGGCGGGAGGGGTCGAGCGACTTCACCCACGTCGTGAGGCGTTCGGTGTCGTACTGGCCCCAGCCCTCGTTGAAGACGACCCAGAGGATGATGCTGGGGTGGTTCCGGAACCCCTCGACCATCGCCTTCAGCTCCGCCTCGAACTGGGCGGCCGCCTCGGGGGAGGACGCCGTGCCCTCCTTGTCCTTCTTGGCGCCCCGGCCCGTGTTGCTGCCGGGCATGTCCTGCCAGACGAGGAGGCCGAGCTTGTCGCACCAATAGTACCAGCGGTCGGGCTCGACCTTGACGTGCTTGCGGGTGCAGTTGAAGCCGAGCTTCTTCGTGATCTCGATGTCGAACCGGAGGGCCTCGTCGGTCGGCGCCGTGTAGATGCCGTCCGGCCAGAAACCCTGGTCGAGGGGGCCGACCTGGAAGACGAACGTCCCGTTGAGCATCAGGCGCTGGACGCCCTTCTCGTCCTTCGCGAGGGCGACCTTGCGCAGGCCGAAGTAGCTGTCGACCGCGTCGACGGCCTGGCCGCCTTTCTTGAGGGCGACCTTCAGATCATAGAGGAAGGGCGCGTCGCAGGACCAGAGCTTCGGGCTCTTGACGGCGAGGGCGAGCTCGGTCCCGGGCTTGCCGGCCGCGCGCGAGACCTCGGTCCCGCCGTCGAGCGCGACGGCCTCGACCTCGAGGCCGTCCGCCGCGCCCTTCGCCGCGACGGTGAGCCGGAGCGCGCCGCCGTCGACGTCCGGGACCATCGTGAGCCCGTCGATGGACGCCTCGGGGACCGGCTCGAGCCAGGCCGTCTGCCAGATGCCGGTGCAGGGGGTGTAGAAGATGCCGCCGGGCTTGACGACCTGCTTGCCGCGCGGTTGGGGCCCCTTGTCGCTCGGGTCCCAGACGGCGACGACCAGCTCCTGCGCCGCGCCGGCCTTCAGCGCGTCGGTGACGTCGAACGAGAAGGCGTCGTAGCCGCCGCGGTGCGTGCCGAGCTCCTTCCCGTTGAGCGAGACCGTCGCCTCCCAGTCGACCGCGCCGAAGTGGAGGAGGACGCGCTTCCCGGCCCAGCCGGCGGGGACCTCGAACACGCGGTGATACCAGAGGCGGTTCGCCCCGCCGACCATCTTCTTGACGCCGGAGAGGGCGGACTCGACGGGGAAGGGGACGAGGATCTTGCCGTCCCACGCCTCGGGCTTCGCCTCCTCCTTCGCCTTGATCGCGTAATCCCAGAGGCCGTTGAGGTTGAGCCAGTCCTTGCGGACCCGCTGGGGGCGGGGGTACTCGGGGAGGGCCTTGTCGGGGGAGACGTCCTTCGCCCAGCGGGTCTTGATGGGCACCTCGGCCGGCTGCCAGTCGGCGGCGGGGGCCGGGCGGGCGGAGGCGCAGAGGCCAAGCGCGAGGACGGCAAGGGCGAGACGGCGGACCATGGGGAGCTCCTTACGGGGAATACGGTTTGTATGTGGCCGGAAACGTCTTCTTCCTGGATCCGTCCGCGAGGTCCGCCCCTCCGCGCGAGGTCGGTTTGCCTTACCTCGGCGTCTTGGCGGTTCCCTTCTACCGCCCGGCGCCCGTCAGCGAGCGGATCGTCTCGACCTCCTTGGGGTCGTAGGGCGAGCCGTCCGGACGGAGGATGTCGTGGAACC
>CAYUME010000557.1:0-4027 GCA_964445475.1 uncultured Planctomycetia bacterium | reverse complement strand
CTCCCTCATGGCCGCCGCCGTCATGCTCGGCGGACGGACGGTCGGCGTGGTCTGCTGCGAGCACGCCGGCGCGCACCGGGCCTGGTCCACGGAGGACCAGAACTTCGCCTCCGCCCTGGCCGACTTGGTCTCCCTCGCCCTGTCCGCGTCGGATCGGAAGCGGGCGGAGGAGCGCCTCCGGAACTCCGAGGCGCTCTACCAGTCGCTCGTCGAGAACATCCCGCAGAACATCCTGCGGAAGGACCGCCAGGGGAGGCTGACGTTCGCCAACCAGCGCTACTGCGAGATGATCGGGCGGTCGCTGCCCGAGCTCCTGGGAAAGACCGACCACGATCTCTACCCCCGGGATCTCGCGGACAAGTACCGCCAGGACGACCAGCGCGTGATGGAGTCGGGAACAATCCTCGATACGGTGGAATCGCACCAGCTTCCCGACGGCACGGCGATCCACGTGCACGTCGTCAAGTCGCCCCTGCGCGACGCCGCCGGGCGCATCATCGGCGTCCAGGGCATCTTTCGGGACGTCACCGCCCAGAAGCAGGCCGAGGAGGACCTGGCCCGCGAGCGGAATCTGATGCATATCCTCATGGACAACGTCCCGGACATGATCTATTTCAAGGATCGGGAGAGCCGCTTCCTCCGGATCAACCGCGCGATGGCGATCCGGTTCGGGCTCGACGATCCCGCCAAGGCGGTCGGGAAGACGGACTTCGACTTCTTCCAGGAGCGCCACGCCCGGCCGGCCTTCGAGGACGAGCAGGAGGTGATCCGGACGGGGACGCCGATCATCGGCAAGGAGGAACAGGAGACCTGGCCCGACGGATCGGTCACCTGGGCCTCCACGACCAAGATGCCCTTCCGCGACCGGGGCGGCGCGGTGGTCGGGACCTTCGGCATCTCCCGCGATGTCACGGCGAGCAAGCGGGCCGAGCGGGAGCTCTACCTGCGCGCCTTCTACGACACCCTGACGAACCTCCCCAACCGGGCGCTCTTTCTCGACCGCCTGGCCCATGCCCTCCGTCGCGCCCGTCGCCGCGATCACGCCTTCGCCGTGCTCTTCCTCGATGTCGACCGATTCAAGGACATCAACGACAGCCTCGGCCACATGATCGGGGACCAGCTCCTCGTGGCCATTGCGCGCCGCCTGGAGACGTGCCTGCGTCCCGGCGATACCGTGGCGCGCCTCGGCGGCGACGAGTTCGTCGTCCTGCTGGAGGGGGTCCGGGACCTCCGCGATGCCACCGCGGTCGCCGACCGGATCCTGAAAGAGATGCCGCATCCCTTCCGGGTGAAGGGACAGGAAGTCTTCGCCGCCACGAGCATCGGCATCGCCCCCTATGTCGATAAATACGAAAATCCGGAGGATCTCCTGCGGGACGCCGACACGGCCATGTATCAGGCGAAGGAGGCCGGCCGGGCGCGCTACATGGTCTTCGACGAGTCGATGCACGCCCATGTGGTCCGGCGCCTGCAGATGGAGAACGACCTCCGGCACGCGGTGGAGCGGGAGGAGTTCATCCTCCAGTACCAGCCGATCGTCCGGCTCGGAGACGGGACGATCGCGGGGCTCGAGGCCCTCGTCCGCTGGCGTCATCCGCAGCGTGGCCTCGTCGCCCCGATGGAGTTCATCCCCGCCGCGGAGGAGAACGGGATCATCGTTCCCCTCGGCCTCTGGATCCTCCGGGAGGCCTGCCGCCAGGCGCGCGAGTGGCAGTCCCGTTTCCGTCTGACGCCGCCGCTCGGCATCTGCGTGAACCTGTCTCCCCGGCAGCTCATCCAGCCGGACCTCCTGCACCAGGTGGGGCAGATCCTGAGCGAGACGGGTCTCGACGCGGACACGCTCGTCCTCGAGATCACGGAGAGCGTCCTCATGGAGCAGGCGCCCACCTCCGCGACGTTCCTCGCCCAGATGAAGGCCCTCCGGATCCAGCTGAACCTCGACGACTTCGGCACCGGCTACTCCTCCCTCAGCTACCTGCAGCGATTCCCCGTCAGCACGCTGAAGATCCACCACAGCTTCGTCAACCGGCTCGACAGCGGGAACGGGAACGAGGAGATCGTCAGGACGATCCTCGCGCTGGCCCGCAACCTCCGGATGCAGACGCTGGCGGAAGGGGTGGAGACCGAGGCCCAGTTGAAGGCGCTCCGGGCCATGAAATGCGACCTGGCCCAGGGATTCTTCCTGTCGCCTCCCCTCGATCCCGGCGCGGTCTCCGATCTCCTGGCTTCCGGACGGACGTTTTGACGGCAGCCCCCCTCTCCCCTTCCCGCACCCCATGGGCATGGAACACCTGGAAGGCCGGATCGCCGTGCTCGCCGCGCTCCGGGCCCGGCTCCGGAGGATCCAACTCGTCCTGGTCAGCGCCTCCGCCCATCCGGAGAAGGTCCGGGATGTCTTGGAGGCCGCCGCCCGGGCGGGCATCCCCGTCAAAACCCTCGACGCCGAATCGCTGAACCGCATGGCGCACGGTCGGACCCACGGGGGGGTCCTTGCGATCGCCTCGCCGCGTCCCCCCACTCCCCTCGAGGGGCTCTGGTCCGCGATCGACGCGTCCCGCGATGCGGCCTTCCTGATCCTCCTCGAGGGGCTGGAAGACGCGCGGACGCTCGGTCACACGCTGAGGACCGCGGAGGCCCTGGGCGCGCACGGCGTCCTGGTCAAGAAGCACCTGTGGGATTACGACGCCGCGGACGTCTCGCGGGGATCCTCGGGCGCCTACGAACGCCTGCCGCTGGTCCGTGTCGACGAGGCCGCGCCGGTGATCGGAGCGATCCGGAAGCGAGGGGTGGCGATCTGGGGATGCCTGGCCGGGGCCCGGCGGACGATCCAGGAGGTCGACCTGACGGGCCCCGTCCTGTTGGCGATGGGGGGGGAGAAACGGGGCCTCTCGGGGGCCGTGCGGGAGCTCTGTGACGGCTTCGTGACGATCCCGATGGCGGAAGCCCTGCCCCCGGGCCCGTCCGGCGACGGCTCGCCCGATGACGCGCAGCGCGTCACATCCCTTTCGCTCGGTCATGCCGCCGCGGTCGCGATGGCGGAAGTCCTGCGCCAGAGGCGCTTCCGGCGCCCGTGACGGCCGGTCCGTCAGACGCGATCGGCGGGCTCAAGCGGGAGGGGATCCTCATCGCCCGCCTTCGCCCGATCCCCCCGCCGTCCGTGCGGCGGAACGGCTCGCGTCAATGGGGACCGCCCGGCCGAGGGCTCTGCGTATCGGGGATCATGCCGCGCGCGTCGGCCAGGGGTCGCGCGCCGGAGAAGCGGGAGACGAAGTCGCGGAACTGCGATTCGGATTCCATCCGGCTTCCTTCCTGGCGCAGGTCGGTGGATCGCTCGACCCCCTTGACGAACCAGGGGATCACGCGCCGGATCCGGTGCAGGGTCCGCTCGACCCCGTAGAGTGCGCACATGCCGTCGAAGTGCTCCGCGAGGGCGGAGGCCCTCGCGGGGATGGACGGAGCCGGCGGCTCCGGAGCGCCGGCCAACGCGGCCCGGATCTCCCGGAAAATCCAGGGATTGCCCATCGCGCCCCGGGCCACCATCACGCCTTCGCACCCGGTCTCGCGCATCATCCGGAGGACGTCCGCCCCGCGCCGGATGTTGCCGTTACCTATGACGGGGATCCGGACGAGCGCCTTGACGCGGCGGATGGCCTCCAGGTTGGCCTCCCCGGAGAATCCCTGGAGGCGTGTCCGCCCGTGCACCGTCAGCGCCGCCACCCCCGCGCCTTCCGCCCGGCGGGCGATCTCCAGGAAACGCGCGTCGTCCCCAGCCTCGAAGCCCGTCCTCATCTTCGCTGTCACCGGGATGCGCACGGCCGATACCATCCGTTCCAGGATTTGCCCCACGAGCTCCGGCTCGCGGAGGAGAGCCGAGCCGCACCCCGCGCGCACGACCTTGGGGACGGGACAGCCGAGGTTCAGGTCGAGGATCGAGATCCCCAGGCCCTCGAGCCGTCTCGCGGCCTCTGCCAGCAGATCCGGGTCGCGACCGGCCAGCTGAACGCCGAGAGGGCGGTCGTCGTCCGAG
>CAYUME010000556.1:528-4037 GCA_964445475.1 uncultured Planctomycetia bacterium | reverse complement strand
TCCGCCCGCCCGGCCCTGGGGGCGGCCACCGCCCCCGCGCGGCGCCTGCTGGTGCGGGCCCCCCTCGACTCCGCGACCGACTGGCGGCGCGTCGCGGAAGGGATCACCGTGACGGCGGAGCGGATGCAGCACCCGGACGGGCCGACCGCCGGATGCCTTCCCGACTTCTACCACCTCGCCGCCCAGCGGCGCGACGGCCCCTCGATCAACCCCGGCGCCGTCCTCGCCCTCCGCCTCGCGCTGGACGGGGACCGACCCGACGCGGAGACGTCCCTCGTCGCCTGGCAAGGGAAGCCGCTCGCGGTGACCACGGTGGCGCGGGACGTGAAGGCCGCGGCCGGCGCGGACGGGACCCTGACGCTGCTCGGCCGGTTCCACGCGGGCGCCCAGGTTGCCTGGGTCCTTGCGGGCACGCCGGCGCTCCAGGACGTGACAGTCAACGGGGTCCCCGTCCGGCGCGTCGAGGCGTGGCCGGCGCCGGGCGACTCGTGGCGGCGGCTCGACGGCTGGATCCTCGTCCGCATCGCCGCCTCGAAGGGGGAGGACGCGATCCGGCTCCGGTGACCCGCGAGGAAGCGCGTCTCGGGGCGGGGTCCGCAACGAGGGGCGGGGCTCGTCCCCGCCCGGAGCCGTTCACCCCGGCGTTTGGAGTCGCCCCCCGCTCTTCGCCTCCGCGCCCCACGGTGCGGCGGTGCGACGCGGAGGACGCGCTGGCGGCGAGGTGCGGCTCCGGGGTGACCACGCGGGATCGCCTCTCGTCCGGTCCGGCCTCTCGTCCGGGAGAAGGGATCCCCGTTCGAGACGGGAAACGGGCGGGGGACAAGAGGAGCGGACCGCCACATGCGACAGAAGGCGGAGGGGAATACACGAGAGGAGACCGGTCGCTCAGCGTGACGGGCCGCCGCGGGCCGGGGGCTTGCCGAACCCCTCCACGATAACCGGCCACGCCCGTTGCGCTTCGCGACGGCGGGCGACCACGATGAGCAGATACCCCGTGAGCAGCCAGTAGGGCATGCTGATCACCAGGGCCACGCCCGCCCGCCCGGCCAGGCTCCACGGCGTCACGCCGGCCGGAGGCGTCTCGACGTGCTCTCCCTCGGAGGTCAGTCGGAACGACGGCCAGAGATGCTGGGAGAAGTCGGCGGTCACCAGCCGCGTCAGGAATGGCTGGGCGTACGTGGCGGCGACGTCCGGCCGGCACTCGAGCGTCCACCCCCCGTCGTCCTTCCCCTTGAAGTCGACGGTCCATTCGATCTCGTGGCTCCGGCACCCCGCCTCGCAGCCCCAGGCCAGCTTGTGGACGAGGTCGGCGGCCTGCTCGGCGACGAACGTCCCGCCCTCCGCCTTCGCCTTCTGGATCTCGCTCTCCAGGATGTGAACGTTCTTCCGGACGAGCTGATCGTGGTCCGGCCGGTTTTCCGGGACGTCGGACGCCGGCGTGCGGAAGAGCAGGAGCCCGAACCAGAGAACCGGCAGGGCGAAGACGAGCAGATGGAAGGGTCTCATCGGAGATTCCGGAACCGGAGACACGGCACCCGACGCGTCGAACCGGGACTCTACCTCCCCGCCCCGCGCTTTTCCAGAACGATCGGCATCTCGACCTCCCGCCCCTCCCGCTTCACGGTCAGCATCACCTTGTCGCCGGGCTTCCGGGTGCGGAGGAGCGCGAGAAAGTCGGTCCACAGCTCGACGGGCCGTTTGTCGAGACGGACGACGACGTCGCCTTCCCGGAGGCCGCCCTTCTCGGCCGGCGAGCCCGGAGCGACCCCGCCGATCACGGCCCCCTCCGCGGCCTTCTCCCCGTCCACCGTGACGCCGAGAAAGGCGCTCTCGGGATCCGGCTTGGCCAGATCGAGGACGTAATCCTTCCACTCCGTCTCGAGCGCCTCGATCGAGGAGATCCGCCCGGCCATCAGGGCGAGCGCCCACGCCTCCCCGGCCGAGGTCTTCTTGTTGAGGAGCGCCTCGTAGAAGGCCGAGACGACCTTCCGGTATTTCCCGTTGGGGATCTGCCGCGTCGGCTCCTCCCGCTCCGGGTACGTCATGAGGAAGTGGCAGAAGGACCACGCCTCGGCGTAGCAGACGGAGGCGTTGGCCATGAAGGCGTTGCGGTCCAGCGCGACAAGCTTCGCGAGCGGGAGGTGCTTCCCCTCCCGGATCAGACCGGCGACAAGCGGCAGCCGCATGTGGGCGATGAGGCCGGAGAGCGAGCACATGTAGAGCTTGCCGTCGCGCTCGACGGAGTTGCCGATGCAGTCGGCGATCCCCTCGACGAACCACATCGGGACGCCCGCCGTGCCGAAGTTCGGCATCGTCAGGTCGGTGAACTGGTGCATCCCCTCGTGGGCGAAGAACGGCTTCATGGTGACGGGGTGGTAGTACCCGACGAGCTCCCGCGTGGAGGGCCGGTAGTAGGCGCCCGCGCCGGGCGGCTGGCCGGACGCGGCGAAGTCCTTCTGGCTGGCGAAGAGGACGATGTTGAAGCCGCCCTTGGGCGGGCTGGGCGGGACCCCCTTGATGAGGAGCGCCGCGTAGGTCTTGTGGACCAGCTCCATGAAGTCGGCCAGCTCCTTCGCCCGGTCCTTCGGCGCGTTCGTGCGGAGGGTGTAGTGCGGGGTGCGGTACTCGGACCAGGACGGGGGGAGCCGGAACCCCGGGACGGGCCCCTGGGCCGAGGCCCCGGACGGGACCGCCCAGGCGAGCAGCGCGAGAGCCAGGGCCGAAAGGCGCATACGGATCACGCCGACGGGTGGCCGGAGTGGCACGCGATCATTGTAAATTTTTCATGGGTTTATGTCCAGCGCGCGAAGGAGACGGAACGGAGGAAGGACGTGTCGACACGCCTCGTTATGCGTAGGGCGGGGAGCGCGCTTGCGTCACTTCGGGACGAGCCGGTCGAGGGCCTCCTTCGCCTCCGCGTGGGCGGGGTCGAGCTGGAGGACGTCCCGGTACTCCCGCAGCGCCCGCGCGGGATCGCCCAGCTTCTCGAAGGCGCGGGCCAGGCCGAGGTGGGCGGCGGCGGAGTCGGGGACGAGCAGGCAGCCCTTCTCGAGGGCCGCCCGCGCCGCGCCCCACTCCTCCCGCGCCGCGTGCGCCGCCCCGAGGTTGATCCACGCCCGCTCGTGCTCCGGCTCCAGCGCCACGGCCTTCTTCAACGCCCGGATCGCCTCCGCCGTCTTCTCCTGACGGAGGAGCAGGGTGCCGAGGTTGAAGTGCGCGTCGGCGTGGTCGGGATCGACCGCGATCGCCTTCCGGTAGGCGGCCGCCGCCTCGTCCTCCCGCCCGAGGTCCGCGCAGACGCCGCCGAGGGCGCGGTGGACGTCGGCGAAGGCGGGGAGCATCTTCGCGCACGCCCGGAAGCCCTCGGCCGCCTCCTCCTTCCGCCCCGCCGCGAGGGCCTCGGCGGCCGCGTTGTAGCGCGCCTGGAAAGCCTTCCGCCCCGCCGCGTCGAGCGCCGGCTCGGCGAAGATCCGGAAGGTGCGGAGGCTGCGCTCGACGGCGGGGGCGTA
>CAYUME010000556.1:0-518 GCA_964445475.1 uncultured Planctomycetia bacterium | reverse complement strand
GCATGAGTGCACCTCCGCCCCCGCGGCATCACCGCGGGGGCGTAGCGGTCGAAGTACCCCCGCCCCGTCGTGAAGCTCAGGACGAAAACGCGGGTCCCTTTCCAGAGGGCGATCGAAAGGTTCTTCAGGGGGGGCGGCTCGCCGCCCAGCGTGCTCACGATCCGCTTCCCGAGCACGGCGTGGATCCCCGTCAGCTCCTCGGAGACAACCGCCCAGCCGGGGAACGAGCGCGCGTGGCTGGCCTTCCACTTCGCCAGGAAGTCGTCGAGCTGGTCCCCGTCGCGGAGGATGACGTGGACGATGTCGAGACGGGGGACATAGTATTTCTCGGCGGGACCGTAGAAGGAGAGGGCCGCGGCGGCGGCCGGCTCGCCGACCTTCCAGCCGAGGGGCGGACGGAAGGTGAAGGCGAGAAAGGGGTGGCTGTAGGGCTCGTCGAGACGGGCGGGCGCGTCCGCGGGGCGGGCGCCGGTCTCCGCGTCCGGCGGCGGGTCCGCGGGCGGCCGCGTCCACGGCTT
>CAYUME010000555.1:0-4045 GCA_964445475.1 uncultured Planctomycetia bacterium | reverse complement strand
GAGCCTTGGTGTACACCCGGATCAATCTCAGCCGATCGAAGACGGCCCGTCGAAGGTCCTCCAGGCCGTGCCCGGTTTCCGCCGAGACCGCCACCAGCGGGAATCGTTCGCCCAGCAGATCGCCCAACACCTCGACGTTGTCGTCGGCGCGCGGCGTGTCGACCTTGTTGGCGACCAGCAGCGCGCGGCCGCCCAGCCCGGGATCGTCGGCATCGGGGGGGGGGCGGGCCCGGTCTTCTCGGGCCGCCGCGGGGGGCGGGACACCGGCCGCGGAGGCCGCCGCACCGGCGGGCGATGCGGCCTCGGCGGACAACGCCGCTCCTCCGGCAGGCGACACGACCCCGACGGAGGAGGCCGCTGCACCGCCCCCCGGGGACGACACCCCGAAGTCCGAGCACGAAATGCCGGCGCAGGAAAAAGCGGGTGACGGATCCGCCCCGCCGGCAAGCGCGGTGACGGATCCGGCCCCGACCGATCCCCCGGCCGACGCCGGACCTGCGTGAACGACGTCGCTATCGGAAGGACTTCCATGCCCGTTCCGGCGTACAAGCTGGCCAAAGAGATCGGGATGCCCGCGAAGGAGCTGATCGACCGGGCTCTGGAGATGGACATCGTCATCAAGGGCAACTTTTCCGCCCTGGACGACGAGACGGCGGAGCGTCTCCGGAAGGCCCTGATGGGTCCGAGCCCGGAGGAGCTGGCGCGGCAGGCGGCGGAGGCCGAAGCGGCGGCGGAGGCAGCCCGGTTGGCAGCGGAAGCGGCTGCACGCGAGGCCGCGGAACGGGCGGCGGCGGAGGCGGCGGAGCGCGAGATCGCGGCGCGGGCGGCGGCGGAGGCGAAGGCGGCCGCCGAATCGAAGGCGAAACCGGCGAAGGCCGGCGCCCGCAAGGCACCCGCCGCGCGGACGAAGAAGGGAAAAGCGGCCGAGGCGCCGGTCGCCGGAGGGCTCGACCTCTCCAGTCTCGTCACCCCCCCGAAGGCCGAGCCGTTCGTCAAGCCGCCCGCTGCGGCCAAGGTCCACGTCGCGCTCCCCCTCGACATCCCCTCGAAGGTCAAGGTCGACCTGCCCGCCGAGGTCGTCAGCAAGGAGAGCCTGCTGCACCTCAAGGCGGATGCCCCCGAAGTCCGGGTCCTCCGCCCGACGGAGATCGAAAAGTTCACGCGGGACGTGCCGATCGAGCCGGAGAAGGAGAAGCGGAAGCTCAAGCCGTTGCCCCGGGGGGTTGGCGGAGGCCCCGGCTCGTCCCGGATGGGCGGAGGCCCGGGCTCGCCCCGGATGGGCGGGGGCCCCGGCTCGCCCCGGGTGGGCGGAGGCCCGGGCTCGCCGGAGCCCTACCGCTTCCGCGAGCGGTACCGCGTGCGCCGCGAGGTGCGGACGTACGACCCGGTCGCCGAGGCGGCCCGGCGCGCGGCGATCCTCGACCGCGAGATGGAGGTCTCCCTCCCCGTCACCGTCAAGGATCTCTCCCGCCAGCTCGGGCTGAAGAGCGTGCTCCTGCTGCGGAAGCTGCTCGACACGGGCACGCCGGCGAATCTCAACACGACGCTTCCCGAGGAGACGATCCTGACGCTGGCCCAGGACTTCAAGCGGAAGGTGAAGATCAAGCGGGAACGGGAGCTGGAGCAGGAGATCCTGGCCGCCGAGCCGCCCGACCGCCCCGAGGATCTCAAGTCCCGCGCGCCCGTCGTCACCTTCATGGGGCACGTCGACCACGGAAAGACCTCGCTGCTGGACCGGATCCGCCAGACGAACGTCGCGGAAAAGGAATCCGGCGGGATCACGCAGCACATCGGAGCGTGGAAGGTCACGCTGCCGACGGGCGCGGGGGTGACCTTCCTCGATACGCCGGGCCACGAGGCCTTCACGGCGATGCGGGCGCGCGGCGCCAACGCCACCGACGTCGCCGTCCTCGTGGTGGCCGCCGACGACGGCGTCATGCCGCAGACGGAGGAGGCCATCAACCACGCCCGCGCGGCGAACGTGCAGATCGTCGTCGCCCTCAACAAGGTGGACAAGAAGGAAGCGAACCTCCACCGCGTCAAGTCGCAGCTCTCCGCCCTGGGGCTCGTGTCGGAAGACTGGGGGGGGAACACGATCACGGTGGAGGTCTCCGCGATCACCGGCCAGGGGATGGACAAGCTGATCGAGATGCTCTCCCTCGAGGCGGAGATGCTCGAGCTGAAGGCGAACCCGTCGCGTCCGGCGCGGGGCATGATCCTCGAGGCCAAGAAGCACGACACGCGGGGCGTCATCGCGACCGCGCTCGTCCAGAACGGGACCCTCCGGCGCGGCGACGTGATCCTCTGCGGGACGGTCGTCGGCCGCGTGCGGGCCCTCGGCGACCACCTCGGCCGCCCCCTCGAGGAAGCCGGCCCCTCCACCCCGGTCGAGCTGCTCGGCCTCACGGAGCTCCCCGCCATCGGCGAGCCGTTCCGCGCCGTCGCCGACCTCGAGACGGCAAAGACCATCGTGGAGGAGCGGATCCGGCGCGGCGCCCGGACCGCCGCCGCCGCCCGCGAGCACGTCACCCTCGAGAACCTGTTCAGCCAGATCGAGGCCGGCAAGCTCAAGGAGATCCGGGTCGTCCTCAAGACCGACGTCAAGGGCTCGGCCGAGGTGCTCCAGGAGGCCTTCACCCGCCTCTCCACCGCCGAGGTCCGCCTCCGCGTCCTCCACACCGGCATCGGCAACGTGAACGAATCGGACGTGATCCTCGCCGACGCCTCGAACGCCCTCGTCATCGGGTTCAACGTCTCCACCGAGGAGCGGGCCAAGACGCTCGCCCAGGAGAAGCGCGTCGACATCCGACACTACCAGGTCATCTACCACGCCGTCGAGGACCTCGAGGCGGCCCTCGAAGGCCTGCTCGAGCCGGAGGAGGTCGAGGTCATCACCGGGCACCTGACCGTCAAGCAGATCTTCAAGGTCTCGCGCCTCGGCAACATCGCCGGCTGCATGGTCACCGACGGGAAGATCGAGCGCAACGCCCACATCCGCCTGTACCGCGACAAGCAGGCCGTCCACACCGGCCGGATCGACTCGCTCAAGCGCTTCAAGGACGACGTCAAGGAGGTCCTGGAAGGCTTCGAGTGCGGCATCCGTCTGGCCGGGCACGACGACATCCGCGAGGGCGACGTGGTCGAGGCCTTCCAGATCCAGCACGTGGCCAAGAAGCTGAAGAAGTAACGCGAGCAACCCGGGGATCCGCCTCGCTCCTCCCCGGCCTGCTCGCCCGTTGCCCAGTGCCGGCCATGATTGTAGGCGTCCTCCGGATCCGGGCCCTCCTCCGCGCCGCCCACTCCTTGAAGGAGAAGCGGCAGGTCCTCCGCAGCCTCAAGGACCGCCTCCGCAACACCTTCAACGTCGCCGTGGCCGAGGTGGACGCCCAGGACGTCTGGCAGACGATCGAGATCGGCGTCGCCACCGTGGGGACCGACACCCCTTTCGTCCAGAGCGTGCTCGACAACGTGGTGAACTTCGTCCGCGGCTTTCATGGCCTCGAGCTCTGCGACCACGAGATCGAGACCTTCTAGTGGTCTGCGACAACCGATCCGGGACCGGTACCCGAACCCCATGGCCACCGAACGGCGCGTCGAGCGGATGCAGAAGGAGATCCTCCGGGAGCTGAGCCGGATCCTCCGGGAGGAGATCAGCGACCCGCGGATGGGGATGATCTCCCTGACCCGCGTGAAGCTCTCCCCCGACCTCAAGGTCGCCCGGGTCTTCGCCTCGGCGCTCGGCGGGGAGGCGGAGTGGCGCCGCTCGTACGGGGCCATCCGGCACGCCATCGGCTTCATCCAGCAGTCGCTCGGACGCCACCTCGCGACCCGGTACGTGCCCGAGCTCGCCTTCACGTACGATCCGACCATCGAGAAGTCCGTCCGGTTTCACAAGCTCATGGACGACCTCTCGAAGGAACGGGCCGCCCGCGCAGCCGCCGCCCCCCCCGAGCCGGAGGAGCCGGGCGCGGAACCGGGCCACGACGTGGCGGAGTGAAGTTCCCCGCCCCGGAGGGGCGGGGCTTCCAACAGCAACAACCTTGCG
>CAYUME010000554.1:0-4050 GCA_964445475.1 uncultured Planctomycetia bacterium | reverse complement strand
CGCGGCCGCGCCGTCGGCCGTCTACGACCGCCGGACCGCGGCGGCGCTGCTGGAGTGGGCGGCGGCGAACGGCCAGCCGCTCTGGGCGTACGTCCTGGAGCGCGAGGGGCCGGCGATCGGGGAGCACCTGGCGGAGGTCTGGCGGACGATGGCGGCCTCGATCGAGCGGGGGCTGCGGGAGGAGGGCGCGCTTCCCGGGCCGCTCCGCCTCGGCCGCAAGGCCGCCTCCCACCTCCGGAAGGCCCGCCGCCTGGCCGAGCCCTTCCGTGCCTCCGGTGTCCTGGCGGCCTATGCGCTGGCCGTCTCCGAGGAGAACGCCGCCGGCGGCCGCGTCGTCACGGCCCCCACCTGCGGATCCGCGGGCGTCCTTCCCGCCGTCCTCCGCTTCCTGCAGGAGCAGCAGGCCTGCGCCGAGGCGGAGATCCTCCACGCGCTGGCGACGGCCGGCCTCTTCGGGAACGTCGTGAAGGCCAACGCCTCGATCGCCGGCGCGGAGGTGGGGTGCCAGGGGGAGATCGGCACGGCCTGCGCGATGGCCGCGGCGGCCGCGACGCAGCTGATGGGCGGCTCCCCCCCGCAGGTCGAATACGCCGCCGAGATGGGGCTGGAGCACCATCTCGGGCTGACGTGCGACCCGGTGGCGGGGCTCGTCCAGATCCCCTGCATCGAGCGCAACGCCATGGCCGCCGCGCGGGCGCTCGACTGCGCCGCCTTCGCCCTCCTCTCCGACGGCCGCCACCGCATCGCCTTCGACCAGGTCGTCGCCGCGATGAGGTCCACCGGCAAGGACCTGCCGAGCCTCTACCGCGAGACGGGCGAGGGCGGGCTGGCGCGGGTGTACCGGGGGACCGAGTAAGGCTCTCCGACGGTCTCCAGGCCGGGCTTGCACACCCGGTCCGCAAGAGGCCTGGCGCGTCTCGCTGCCGGGGCCACGTCCGGATCACTCGCCTTTGCCCGGACCCGCCTTCGCTTGGGTTTCGGCGGGTATCGCCTGCTGTTGGAACCCCGCCTGCAGTCGGAAACGCTTCACCCCGTGTAGACTTTCGGCAACACCTTCGTGGCCCGGCGCAGGAACAGGACGGCGAAGCAGGTGTCGAGGAACTGCCCGTCGGAAAAGTTCCACGACCCGTCCGGGCCCTGCTGCTGCAGGAGGTAGCGCGCCCCTTCGTCGTACCAGTCGTGCGCCCCGATCAGGTCCGTGCCGTACAGCATCCCCACTCGCTCCACGCCGTAGAGGTAGTAGGAGTGGAACTTCCAGTGGGTGCCCGCCCACCGGAAGTCGCCGGGATTCTTCGTCACGTCCCACTGGGTCGAGATCCACTCCATTCCCTTCTTCACCGTGCGGTCGCCCGGCCAGGGTTTCCGGAGCAGCCAGTTGTAGATGACGACGGCGCCGAGGCCGCCGGCGGTCATGCTGCCGTAGCTCTTCTGGGGTCCGCCATAATCCCAGCCGCCATCGGAGCACTGGGTCTCCTCCCACCGGTTCAGGGCGTCTTTGACGACCTTGGGTTCGACGAAGACGGCCGCCTCCGCGCAGGCCCGGAGGCCGAGGGCGGCATACTGGGAGTTCGAGTTGTCGCCGGACTCCGGGCCCCGGTTGCGCTGCTGGATGACGACGGGACACCGGGCCCGGGTGGTGTTCCGGCTCCCCGCGGCCCGGGGCGGAGACATCGAGCCGTAGAGGACGACGGTCGCCGGCCGGACCATCTGCCCGCCCGGCCCCGAGGCCACCGTCTTCGGCTCCGCCGTCGGCGTCACCGTCCGTTTCGGCAGCGGCACCGGCTCGCCGTAGCTCCACTGCCCGTTCTTGCACTGGTTGTCGGCCAGGAACTGGGCGACGTCCGCCAGCTTCCACTGATAGCCCGCCGGGTCCAGCTCCGCGAGGCACATCGCCGCCAGCGAGGCGCTGTACGTGTGGGCCGGCTCGCGGTCCACGACGGTCTGGAGGAGTTGCTGGAAGACGGGATCGCCGTGGGGGATGCCGGCGTTGCAGAGGGCGTAGAGCAGCAGCTCGTCGCCCGTGACGCCCTTGTGGTAGTTGCTGCCGGGCTGCATGGCCTTGAGGGCCGCGAGGGCCTTGCTCACGGCCACGTCGACCTCCGCCTGGATCGGGGACGGCTTCGGTTTGAACGCCTGGGCGGAGGCGGGCAGGACCAGGCCCAGGGGCAGGACAACGGCGAGAATCGTGCGCGGCCCGTGCATGGCGGATTCCCCTGAATACAGGCCCGTCGGGTTTCGTCTCCGCCATTCCATGTACGCCGGGCCGCTTTCTAACCTGGAGGAGCAGACAATCCTGCGCAACCCCGGTAAGCCGGCCGGGTGGCGTACATGATAGGGTATGCAGCCCATCCCGCTGTGCGGCCGCCCGGAGGACGTGGAGCAGGGGCTCTCGGACCTCGTCTCCCTGATCGTCGAGCACCCGTGGGTCGACCGGTTCTACCTCGACCGGACCCGCGACTTTCTCAAGGTGCGGGAGCGGGGCGACTGCGACCGGTTCTTCGCCCTCTATGCCACGGAGCGGCCGCACGACGCGGTCCAGGTCGAGCACCGGTTGGTGCTGTCGTTCGGCCGTCACGCCAAACGGGCCGATGCCCCGTTTCGCGCCCGGGAGGACCGTTTCGATCTCCAGACGACCTACGTGTACATCGCCCTCCGGATGGCCATGTCGGGATCCTCTCAGGAGAGAGGCGGATGAAAAGGCTCCTGGCGCTCGCTGCCGTCGCCCTGCCCGCTGTCGGCGTCCTTGCCGAGGACGCGGCTCCCCGGAAATGGACCTGGCATCAAGGGACGGACTGGAAACCCAACGGCCTGGACGCCGTCTACCGGATCGAGAGCCGGTTCAACGGCCTTGCCCTGACCGCGCCTCCGGGCCAGACCGGGGACCCGGCGTTCGTCCAGCAGTTTCATACCGCCCCGCATCATCGGCAGCGGTTCCGGATGGAGGCCGCCGGCGACGGCTGCTGGTACATCCGGGATACCCGCGAGGATCCCGTCTATCTTGAGCACCCGGATCCGGGCCGCCGGCGAACGACCGTGATCACGCTGGCCGAAGTCCAGGCGTTCGGGCCTCGCGGCGGCACCGGTGCGGAAACCCTGGTCAGCCAGGCGGCTCAGGCGTCGCAGAGCAGCCAGTACGGCGCCTACCCGGCCGCCAACGCGCTCGACGGCAATCTGGAGAACTTCACCCACACCGCAGGCGGCCCGGAAGACTGGTGGGAGATGGACCTGAAGGAGGCGTGCACGCTGACCCGGCTGGTCGTCCACAACCGGCCGTGGTACGAGACGCCCCTCGCCGGCTGCACGGTGCGGGCTTTCGACGGCGACCGGAAACCGGTATGGAGCGCCCTGCTAAAGACCGCGAAGCGGACGTACGCGTTCCCCCTGGATTCGGTCAAAGTCCGGTACGTCCGGATCGGCCTCGAGCCGGACGCGGACCCGGGGGCGCGGGACAACGTGCTCGGTGTGACGGCCAAGGGGTTTGTTAGGCCTCCCAATTATAGCCCGATGTCAACTTATTCCTCTATATATGGCACGCCGCCACGGAGCAAGCAAATTCGCACGTTTTTGTTGACCAGTTCATGTCTATTGCACGACACTCCACCTTATGAACCAGATCGAGGGAGGGGTGTGTGTTGATCCAGCGACATTGTATGGCCGCATTCTGCGGGATTTCACGATCAGATAAATCGGCGATCATTGAATTTTAGCGCGACGATCGACAAGCAGCAGACGTTAGTCGACGTGCCAGTATGAAAATGCCCGTTTGAGATGGAATGCGGGACACAAGAAGATGCAGCGAAGATGATTCGCTACGACACTTTCTTGAGGACGACAATCGGAAGTCGGCCATTATGATGCCGGACTTCAATCTCGACGCGCTGGCCGGGCCTGCCACGGATTGGCACGTACGGCGCGGCGCAGAGCGAATCGCGTGGAAACCTGGCCCTCGGCTCAAACCGCGGCCGTTCGTTGGCGGGTGGCCGGCTGAAGAAGACCAATAGGGTAGTATAATTTCCGCGAGGTTCGAAGCCGCTGCGGGGGAGGGGGAGG
>CAYUME010000553.1:0-4052 GCA_964445475.1 uncultured Planctomycetia bacterium | reverse complement strand
TCGGGCCACCGGCACGGCCCGCGGTCGATCGTGGCCGCCCCGGCCGCGATGGCGCTGGCCGACACGCGCGTGCGCGACGTCCTCGACGCCCTGCGCGAGGCGGGGATCGCCGACCGCGCGACGGTCCTCGTCCTCTCCGACCACGGCTTCCGGCCGCTGCAGAAGATCGTCCGCCCCAACGCGATCCTGCTGCGGGAAGGGCTGCTGACGGCGGACGCGGAGCGGAAAACGGCGGCGGCCTGCGAGGCGTACGCGATCACGGAGGGGGGGACGACGCTCCTGTACGCGACCGACCCGGCGAAGCGGGACGCGACGCTCGCACGGCTGCGCGAGATCTTCGGGGCCGTCGAGGGCGTGGCCCGGGTCCTCGGGCCGGAGGCGTTCGCCGCCGCGGGGTTCCCCGCGCCGGGGGCGCAGGCCCAGATGGGCGACCTCGCGCTGGTGGCGAAGGAGGGATACGGGTTCTGGCACGACGTGGCGGGGGCGCCGGTGGGGGAGGCGCGGGAGGGGGTGACGCCGGTGGGCCATCACGGATTCCCGGCCGACGATCCCGACATGGACGCCTTCCTGGTGGCGTGGGGGCTCGGGATCCGGCCGGGCGCGCAGATCGACCGGATCCGGCTCGTGGACGTGGCCCCGACCGTCGCGGCCCTGCTGGGGCTGCGCCTGGAGGACGTGGACGGCCGCGTGGTCACGGAGATCCTGGCGGGAAAGCCCTGAAGGCGGGTGACACGAGCCCCGGATCGGCGCGCATCGCCGGATTGCGAACGGTCAATCCGCCGCCTCGCACACCACCCGGTCCCGCCCCTCCGCCTTCGCCCGGTAGAGCGCCTCGTCCGCGCGCTTCAACAGGTCGGAACGGACATCGGCCGTGCACGGCGATCTCGGCGCCGTCAGGCCGCCACGGGGACGGACAAACGCCCTGGAAGGCCCCCTGGCGGGCCGGCCCCTCGCCACCGGCCGGTTTAATATAAACACCGCCTCTTTCTGGAAATCGCGCGACAAAAACAGCCCGGAACGGAATCCTAGTGGAGTCTCCTCCCGGGGAACCCCCGACGGCTCGCGGCGTGATACCCCGGGGGGCGGGTTTTTGTTGCGCGCGGAATTCCGGAGTTGTAACGTGGCGCTTTCTTCGCCACGCCACCCTTTCTGGGAGGATGCTGTCATGGCAAGCCCGATCTCCCGTCGGACGTTTCTCCAGGGGACGGCGGTCGCCACCGGCGTGACCGTCCTGGCCGACCCCTTCTCCGCCCGCTGCTACGCCGCCAACGCGAAGCCCAACTTCGCCAACTTCGGCGTCGGGGGCCGCGGCGGCGCCCACGTCGGCCCCGCCGCCAGCGGCAACCTCATCGCCGCCTGCGACGCCAACAAGAACACCGCCGCCGACGTCGCCAAGAAGCACAACGCCAAGGCCTATGACGACTACCGGAAGGTCTTCGACGAGCTGATGAAGGACATCGACGGGGTCTTCGTCGCCACCCCCGACCACACCCACTTCCCCATCGCCTACACCGCCATCAAGAACGGGAAGCACTGCTACTGCGAGAAGCCGCTCACCCACGGCATCTGGGAGGCCCGCCAGCTGGCCACCGTCGCGAAGGAGAAGAAAGTCGCCACCCAGATGGGCAACCAGGGCCACGCCAACGGCGAGATCCGCAAGATCGTCACCTGGATCCAGGCCGGCGTCATCGGCGAGATCAAGGAGGTCCACACCTGGACCAACCGCCCCGTCTGGCCCCAGGGGCTCGACACCCCGAAGGAGGGCAAGCCCGTCCCCGGCCATCTCAACTGGGACGCGTGGCTCAACGTCGCCCCGGATCGCCCCTACCACGACGTCTACGAGCCCTTCAAGTGGCGCGGCTGGAAGGACTACGGCTGCGGCGCCGTCGGCGACATGGGCTGCCACACCTGGGACTGCGTCTGGTGGTCGATGGAGGCCGAGTACCCGACCGCGGCCGAGGTGCTCAAGGTCACGGACTGGAAGCCGGACTGCTTCCCGAAGCAGATGGTCGGCCGCCTGGAGTTCCCCAAGACCGCCAAGCGCCCCGCCTTCACCGCCACCTGGTACGAGGGCGGCCTGAAGCCCGAGATCCCCGAGGGCCTCAAGGCGGCCGGCAAGACCGGCCTCGGCGGCAGCGGCAGCATCTTCATCGGCGCCAAGGGGTGGATCATCACCGAGGGCGACTACAGCGAGAACCCCCAGATCTGGCCCAAGGAGCTCTCCGAGCAGCACAAGAACATGAAGGTCGAGATCCCCGGCTCCCCCGGCCACCACGAGGAGTACCTCATGGCCTGCCGCGGCGAGAAGCCGTGGGACTTCCCCAAGAGCAACTTCATGTACGGCGGCCCCCTCGTCGAGGCCATGAACCTCGTCAACGTCTCGATGTGGCTCAAGAAGAAGGTCACCTGGGACCCCAAGAAGATGGTCTGCCCGAACGCCCCCGAGGCGACGGCGCTCGTCCACCGGCCCTACCGGAAGGGGTGGGTCACGATCTAGGACGCGTCACGGCCGGATCCGCACGGCGGCGGGCCGCAAGGCCCGCCGCTTTTTTTTCGCGCCGGCGGGTCCGGCCCGCCGATATATAGGAGGCTGCCGGCGTCGCCGGCGGCCGTTTCGCAAGGGAGCAGGCTCCCGGAACAGCCCCGGGGGCCTTTTCTGTTGCACGACCCCGATCCGGGGGGTAACGTGACCGGGGTCGTCGGCCTATTTAAGGAGTCGGTCATGTCCAGCCGTCTCAGTCGGCGCGGATTCCTGCACGGCACGGCGGTCGCCACGGGGGTGACCGTGCTGGCCAACCCCTTCTCGTCCCGGGCCTACGCCCAGAACGCGAAGGTCCGATTCGCCAACTTCGGCGTCGGCGGCCGGGGCGGCGCCCACCTCGGGGTCGCCGCCGGCGAGGAGCTCGTCATCCTCTGCGACGCCGACGAGAACCACCTCAACGGCGCCGCCCAGAAGCACGCCGGCGCGAAGAAGTTCACCGACTTCCGCAAGGTCTTCGACGAGGCGATGAAGGACTTCGACGCCTGCTTCGTCGCCACCCCCGACCATACCCACTTCCCCATCGCCTACACCGCCATCAAGAACGGCAAGCATTGCTACTGCGAGAAGCCGCTGACCCACGGCATCTGGGAGGCCCGCAAGCTCGCCGAGACCGTCAAGGAGAAGAAGGTCGCCACCCAGATGGGCAACCAGGGCCACGCCAACGAGGGCAACCGCCGGACCGTCGAGTGGGTCCAGGCCGGCGTCATCGGCGAGGTCAAGGAGATCCATACCTGGACCAACCGCCCCGTCTGGCCCCAGGGGATCGACACGCCCCAGGACAAGCCCGAGTGCCCGAAGACGCTCAACTGGGACGCCTGGCTCAACGTCGCCCCCGACCGCCCCTACCATCCCGCCTACCACCCGTTCAAGTGGCGCGGCTGGAAAGACTTCGGATGCGGCGCCGTCGGCGACATGGGCTGCCACACCTGGGACTGCGTCTGGTGGGCCATGGAGGCCAAGGCGCCCGCCGCCGCCGAGCTCGTCAAGGTCGTCGACAAGAAGAACGACGCCTTCCCGAAGCAGATGATCGTGAAATGGGAGTTCGACAAGACCGAGAAGCGCCCCGGCTTCACCGCCTACTGGTACGAGGGCGGCCTCAAGCCCGAGCTGCCCGAGCCCGTCCAGGCGTTCAAGAAGGACAAGAAGATCAACAACAGCGGCTGCCTCTTCGTCGGCACCAAGGGCGTGATCTTCATCGAGGGCGACTACGGCGACAACACGAGGCTGCTCCCCCAGGAGGTCGCGGACAAGGGCAACGAGGTCCCCAAGACCCTCGAGCGCTCCCCGGGCCACCACAAGGAGTACATCCTGGCCTGCAAGGGCGAGAAGCCCTGGGACTTCCCGAAGAGCAATTTCACCTACGGCGGACCCATGGTCGAGGCCATGAACCTCGCCAACGTTGCGATGTGGCTCGAGAAGAAGATCACCTGGGACGCGGCCAGCCTCAAGTGCCCCGGCACCCCGGAGGCCGACGCCCAGGGGTTGCACCGCTTCGCGCGGGGGCTCTTCT
>CAYUME010000552.1:0-4059 GCA_964445475.1 uncultured Planctomycetia bacterium | reverse complement strand
GGCGTCCGCGTGGTCAGCTCCCGCCTCACCCTCGCCGAGGTCCGGCCCCGCCTGCGCGACGCCGTCCAGGCGATCTACCGCGACGTCCCCTCCGGCGTCGGCTCCGGCGGGGCGATCCCGAAGCTGAAGCGCGAGGAGCTGGAGGACCTGGTCGTCCGCGGCGCCCCCTGGGCCGTGGCGCGCGGCTTCGGGTGCGACGCGGACCTCGCCGCCATCGAGGACGGCGGCGACTACCCGGGCGCCGACCCGTCGCGCCTTTGCGACCGCGCCCTCAAGCGCGGCGCCGACCAGGTCGGCACCCTCGGCTCCGGCAACCACTTCCTCGAGATCGACGTCGTCGACGACGTCTACCTCCCCGACGTCGCCGCGCGCATGGGGCTCGAGAAGGGCCGGATCGCGATCGGCATCCACACCGGCTCGCGCGGCTTCGGCTACCAGGTCTGCGAGGACTTCACCCGCTCCATGCAGCAGGCGGCGCGCAAATACGGGATCGACCTCCCCGACCGCCAGCTCGCCTGCGCGCCCGTCCGCTCCCCCGAGGGGCGGGCCTACCTCGGCGCCATGGCCTGCGCCGCCAACTACGCGTGGGTCAACCGCCAGGTCATCATGGCGCTTGCCGGCCGGGCGCTGGCGAAGGCCCTCGGGCGGGCGGAGAAGGACCTCGGGCTGCAGCTCGTCTACGACGTCTGCCACAACATCGCGAAGCTCGAGACGCACGACGTGGACGGCGCGCCGCGGGCGCTCTGCGTCCACCGGAAGGGCGCGACGCGCGCCTTCGGGCCCGGCCACCCGGACGTCCCCGCGGCCTGGCGCGACGTCGGCCAGCCCGTTCTCATCCCCGGCGACATGGGCCGGTGCTCGTACGTGCTCGTGGGGGCGGAGGGCGCGATGCGGGAGACGTTCGGGAGCGCCTGCCATGGGGCGGGCCGGGTGGCCAGCCGCTCGGCGATGCTGCAGTCCCGCCGCCACGCCAACCCCTTCCGGGAGATGGAGGAGCGCTACGGCGTCTTCGTCGTCGCCCCCGGCGCGGCCGGCGCGATCGAGGAGCTGCCGGACGCCTACAAGGACGTCTCCGAGGTGGTCGAGACCTGCGAGGCCGCCGGCCTCGCCCGCAAGGTCGCCCGCCTGCGGCCGCGGGGCGTGATGAAGGGATGAGGGTGGGAGGGGTTGGTCCCCCGCCCGCTCGATCCGTCTTGCATGGCGGGGGACAACCCCGATCCGCGCGCGGCCCGCCCGGGGTGGTGAAAGGCGGGAGAGGGGCGACCCTCGTGGTCGCCCGGACCCGAGCCGCGTGCCCCGTTCAGGGGAACGTGGCGAGGGCTTTGCTCGAGGAGCTGGAGGCGTGGTATCCGGAGGTGCCGGCGGAGGAGAATGCGGCGATCTTGTATGAGACAGCATACGAAGTGATGCGGCGATCGACCCCCTGTATTCGTTTTGCCAAGAATGATGGACGGCTTCTTTTCAAATTGAGAGGGAAGCCCGTCATTCAGGATGGCAAGTACCCGATAGCCGAAGAATACCGGCCGATGGCCGAGAGCCATCTTGAAAAAAACCGGGAAGCCCTCCGGTTGATTCGACAGGCCGGGGCGTTACGCGTGTGTCGCAATCCTGAAGTCTTCAATTTGTGGGGGTCTTATTGGGAGGGGATTGAGTCCAACCGCCCGTTCCAGCCACAATATCTTGGCGATCTGTTGTGCTTCGAGATGTGGTGGAAAGCCGGCACGGGGCACATGGACGAGGCCGCCCACGCGATGGCAGATGAATTGGCTTTGCATGAATCCTCGAACGGGCTGAGGCTTGGTTTGATCGGGGAGCGGTGCGCAGCGCATGGGTACTTCAATGAGTGGCGCGAGAGGACGACGTCCAACCCGGCGCAAATACAATATCGAACGACATTGCAACTGCGACTTCTGAAGGACTTGGGTTATGGGGAAGAGAAGTTTCTCTACTCTCTTCGAGTCGTACGAGAAGCCCTGGAGGTGCTCTGGTTGCCTTGTCAGGAGCGCATGCGCGCGCTGAAGAAACTGAACTGGCAGGAAGGATGGTACCCCGGATCCGTCTGGCTTGTCGACATGTTGCCGAGCAATGTCCCTCCGGAGTATTTCGGTGATCCGGATATGACGGAAGACCAGAGGGAGGTATTGCGCAAATCTTTAAGCTCCGAAAGGCAGCTCGTGCAAATGTTGTTGGGAGTTGGGCGGATAATTGAGGAAGAGCGCCATGCACGACTCCCGTCTCGCCCGAGTCCTGAGGTCGCTCCTCCGGATGCTCCCGGCTTTGCTCTTTCCGGTCTTGGCCGCCACGGCCGGGGAAGGCCCGCCGCCGGCGGTTGCGGCCGGGGAGGGGCCGGGGCCGGACGCCCGAACCGAGGACGGTCCGCTGCCGACCGAGCTCGGCGTCGTCCTCTACCCGTACGAGCCCCTCTACTTCGCCATCGACCCCGGCCTCAGCGAGGGGCCGCTCAGCGCCAAGTTCCAGATCTCGCTCGCCGTCCGGCTGCTCGACCTGAGCCCGGGCGACGCGTCGCGGGACGGGCTCTACGCCGCCTATTCCCAGACCTCCTTCTGGGACCTGCAGTCGGAGTCCAAGCCCTTCTTCGACAGCAGCTACCGGCCCGAGGCCTGGTGGCATGTCGGCCTGCCGGACGGGGCCGGCCTGACCGGCCTCGGGCTGGAGCCGGGCGTCGGCCACGAATCCAACGGCAAGGGCGGGTCCGATTCGCGCTCGATGAACCACGTCTTCCTGCGCGCGATCGGGCGCTGGACCGCCGGCGATCTCACCGTGTTCGCCTCGCCGCGCGTGCGCTACTATGTCGAGAAGGAGGACAACCCGGACATCCCCCGCTACCGCGGCTATGTCGACCTGTCGGGGGGCCTGCGCATGAAGGACGGCGTCGGTCTCTCCCTGCTCGGCCGCATCGGCAGCCGCGCCGACCGCGGCAGCCTCCAGGTCGAGATTACCCACCCGATCGCGCCGCTGACCGGCGACAGCGTGCCGGGCTTCCTCTACCTGCAGTGGTATGCCGGCTACGGGGAGACCCTGCTCGCCTATGACGAGCGCTCGCCGCAGCCGCGCGTCATGTTCGGCTATGCGCTGGTGCGGTGAACGCCGGGAGCGCGGCGCGCCGCCTTCCGCGCGGGCGCCGGACCGCAGTTATGTTCAAGCCGCGTGCCCCCTTTAAGGGATCGTGGGCCATAGTTTATATGAAAGTCACCACCTCGGGTTTCCTGCTTCTTGCCAAGATCAGTCCAGCCCTGTATTCTGTAGCCTTGCATGTAAACACCAATTTGACGCGGTGTTGTGGCGTTACCACGGCCTTATATGGATAAACGCCATGTTGAAACGACTCGCAATAAAAGGGTTCAAATCAATCAGTGATTCGGAAGTCCAGTTCCCCCGAATGACAGTGTTGTTTGGGCCCAATACCGCTGGAAAATCTAATCTATTGGACGCCATCCAGGCTCTTTCCCGCATCGGCACAAACCGCACTTTGTCCGAAGCCCTTTCCGAACCAATCCGCGGCTATCCAGTAGAGCAGTTCTCCTTTCCTGGCGGCGGTCTCCCCGCCTTATTGAGTCAGCCGGAAGCGGCGTTCACTTTGGAGTCCGACTTGGAGGTCGTAAAGGAACAATACCGATACCGCGTCACCGTCAAAATTCAACCGGGTTCTGGCGGAATGGTCGTTCAAGACGAATACTTGACGTCTCTCGGCATAGATGGCGAAGAGAAAGGAGCGCCGGCTATCCAGTGTTTAGGCGGGCAACTCCATATTCGACGCAAGCATCGGAGTGGGCGGCCTCGTTATGAGCCAATTGGCCTGAACCATACCATTCTTTCCGATCCGCGTCTGGGAGGTGGGGAGTATCGGGCCATCGAGCGATGTCGAGGGGAACTCTCCGGTTGGCGGACGTACTACCTGGATCCACGCGTCGCCATGCGGCAGCCGCGCCCGCCGGCGGAGGTGACGGATGTCGGTGTTACCGGCGAGGATATAGCCCCATTCCTCTCTCTCCTTCAAATGGAAGAACCCCGGCTCTTCCGCGCGTCCAAGCGGACGCT
>CAYUME010000551.1:0-4061 GCA_964445475.1 uncultured Planctomycetia bacterium | reverse complement strand
CTGGATCGCGGACGGATCCCCGCGCCGCCCGCCCCCCCGACGGCCCGAGCGCTGACGCCCTGGAGCCTGAAGCGGATCCTCGCCGGTGCCGGTGTCGTCGCGACGCTCCTCGTTGCGGCCTTCGCGATCGGCGCAATGGCGTCCCGGAACACCCCGCCCGCGAAGCCGATGCCTCCGCCGGAGCCGGTCGCAACCGGGCCGGAATCGCCCGCGACAAGCCGCGTCGAGCCGACCCCGCCGGGCACCCAGAGCGCCCCCCCGGCACCGCCCCCCCCCGAGCACCTCCTCACGATGGAGGAGGTGGAGGAAGCCATGGCCGCCAGCACGCCGCACGCGGCGGAGACCTCACCCCGCAGGCCCGAGTTCCGGGGGCCGCCCGGCGGGCCTCCCGACGGACGTCGCCCCAGGCCGGAGCGCATGGAGGGCGTCCTCAGCTCGCTTCGGAACCTACCGCGCGAGCCGGAAGCCGGCACGCGCGAATCCCTCAAGATTGCCCGCGAGTCCCTTGCCGACAACGAGCCGATGGTTGCCGCCGCCGTCCTGCGCGCGAGCCGCCGACAGCACGCGGGCTACATCGACAGCCATCCCGAGGTGAAGGCCGAATACGACAGGCTCACGCAGGAGGCCGTCTCGAAGATCCCCCCCGGCATGCGTCGGCAGATCGAGGAGGCCCCCGGCCGATTCGGCAGGGGGCGAGGCGGAGCCCCGATCCCGCCCTAGGGTCTCTTCAGACGATGTCGGGGGAGAGCCGCCGGCCGCGTTTTCCCGAAATCAGGTCCCGTCATTACTGCGATTTCACCGGGATGACGTTCGGTTTCCGGACATCACGATGTTCGTTTTTCGGACGTCACGGGCCCCTGCGGGATGACACGTCCACCGCGCAGCGTCCCGCGACGCAGCAGAAGGAGCCGAGGGCTCAGCACCCCCCCTCTTTGCCCGCGATGGCACGCCAGTTGCACTATACACGGCAGGGGTAATCTGCCGGGACTCGATTCTGTGCATGAAGCGAGGAACCATGACACGACAACTCGTCGCCGGATTAGCGATTGCACTCCTCCTCTCCATCCCGGTCGCCGCCGACAAGGTCACCCTGAAGGACGGCCGTGTCTACGAGGGAAAGCTCGTCCGCGAGGGCGCAACGGAGATCACGCTGGCCGTCGTCATCCTGGGAAAGACCGTCGAGATGACCGTGCCGCTGGACCAGGTCGAGACATTCGAGCGGACCTCCTCCCTGCTCGAGCAGTACGAGGCGAAGGCGGCTCGCGTCGACCGGAAGGATCCTGACGCCCTGGTCGACCTCGCCGCATGGTGCTGTGACCGGAAGCTGCCCGGGCAGGCCGCGAAGCACCTCCTCGAGGCACTCGCCCTCAAGCCCGAACACGAAAAAGCGGCCAAGCGGATCCAGGATATGGGCTACGTTCGCGAGGGGAAGACCTGGGTGCCGAAGGCCCCCCCGGAGAAGAAATCGGCCGGAGGAGACGGCGCGCAGGAATCGCCGGCCGCGTCGAAATCGCTCCAGGAAGAGATCGAAAAGGCCCAGCGCGACCTCGAGGCCAGCGACGCCCGGCTGACAAAGCTCGAATCGGACCTGAACGCGGCCGAGAAGAAGCTGGCCGCGGCCCGCACGCCGCAGGAGACCGAGTCCGCACAAAAGGAAATCGAGCGGATCGTGGGCGAGTTCGAAAGCACCCTGCAGGACTGCGCATCGCGCCTTCAGGAGCTTGAAAAACTGGAGCGAAGGCAGCAACAGGAATCCGCCCCCCCGACCCCCTCCCCCCCCAAGCCCCCCGCCAATCAGCATCCCTAGCGAGCCGTTGTTATCGCATTCTCAGCTCTCAAATCGCCATTCTCAATTCACAGCTGTCCGGTATCCGGACACACCCACCGTCCGGAATTCGATCACGTCGACAGTGGTATTTTCAAACCGGACTCATCAGCCGGCTTTCAGTCGCTACTCATCTCCTAACAACTACTTGCGACACATCAAAACAAAAGCATTTCCGGATGTTTGGCACGCGGATTGCTATATGACTCATCAAGCGGTTTATGTGACCATCATTGGGAGGGCGAGCAATGAAGACGTGGACGCCAGTACTGGCTGCGGCTCTGGCGGTGACGGCGGTCACCGCGGACGCGATGCCGGCGGGTCGAGGCGGCGCGGGTCGCGGCGGCGCTGGCCCCTCCCAGGATCGCGTCGAGAATCGGTTCGACCGGCGGGAGGACGTGCGCGACGCGCAGCACGACGGCGGCCGGCGCGACCGGATCGAGGACGTTCGAGACCGGCGCGAGGATATCCAGGACCGCCGCGACGGCGGTCAGGGGGACATGCGGGGCCGGATCGAGGCCCTGCGCCAGCGTCTCCAGGAGCAGCAGCAGCGCTGCGAGGCGCTGCGGGCGCGGATCCGCGCGTGTCTCGAGAACCACCCGGAGCTGCGCGAGAGGATGCGCGAGCGGATGCAGGAGCGGCGTGACGGCGGCGACCAGACGGGACCCCGCAATCCCTTCGCCGACCGCCCCGGATTCGGCCCCCCGGGCCCCCGCGGCGGATTCCCCCCCTGTGGAGATCGTCCCGGCCTCGGCCAGCCGGGTCCCCGCCCCGGATTCGGTCCCGGTCCCGGCCGCGGGAACAACGGCCTCGGCAACGGGCAGGACCCCCAGCCCCCCGGTAACCCGCCTGTGAACGACGGTGGCGGGCGCGGTCCGGGCAACCCGGGCAATCGCGGCGGGCGCGGTCCGGGCGGCGGACGGTAGTCGATCGCAAAGCAACAACAAGACGGGCCCGGCCGGGGATCGATCCCGCGCCGGGCCCGTTCGTTTGACGAACGAATGCTCCATGCAGTCCTCCGGCGATGCATTTCCTTGACAGGACACCGGGCCCAAGAGACTATACGTCCCGTCCGTTCATGCCACCGTCGACGAGGGGGTCGGCGACATGCTCGAAAAGTTCCATGAGGCGAACGCCGCGTTTGTCGCCCGCCGCCGCGCGGCCCCACCTCCCGCCCCCGCAGGCCACGGAGTCAAGCTGGCCCTCGTCTCGTGCATGGATCCCCGCCTCGTGAGCCTCCTCCCCGACGCCCTCGGTATCGCGCCCGACGAGGCCTTCCACATCCGCAACGCCGGCAACACCTGCACCCGCTGGGACGAATCGATCCTCCGCTCCGTCGCGGTGGCGGTACTGGCCCGCGGCGTCCGGCACGTCGCCATCGTCGGCCACACCGACTGCCGGATGACCGGGGACCTGATGCCGATCCTCGACGAGATGCGGCGCGGCGGCGTCCCTCGCGACGCCTTCGGCGACCGGGACCCGCGCGAGTGGTTCGGCATCCTCGCGGGGATCGAGTCGAACGTCCGAAACGTCGTCGAGACGATGAAGCGGTCGCCCCTCCTCCCCGCCGGGGTGTCGCTGTACGGTCTGATCATCGACTCGGAAAGCGGCGAATTGCGGACGCTGGGTTCGGAGACGACAGCGGGCCACGCCCTCGTGGCGGCGGCCGTCGCGTCCGACCGGACGCCGCGCCAGGGGGATTCGCTCGAGCCCGTGCTCGGGGTCGGCATCCTCTCGTCGCTCGTCCCGAAGGCGGGCGAGGTGCCCGTCGCGGGCTCGCCGCCGACCGCGGACGCGACGCTGGCCGCACTGGCCTCCTCGTCGCCGGCCGACGTGGCGGTCCCGACCGCCCCGCCCTCCCCGACGGTCGACCGGGCGGCGTTCTTCCGGGAGAAGCTCGTGCCGCCCCCGCTGCGCGATTTCGCCACGCGGGAGGAGCCGACCCCGAAACCGGAGCCTCCAAAGCCGCCCGAGCGGCCGTCCCCGCCCCCGCGGGCGAACGTCCGGAGGGACGGGACGCGGGACCAGAAAGCCGAGAAGGACCGCGTCCCCCTCGACCCCCGCGAGGCCCAGGAGTTCTTCCGGAAGCGCGAACAGGAGCGCCTGCGCAAGAAACGGCGCGATCGCGGACTCTGACAAGGAGCGGACATGCCCTGGCACGAATGGATGTACTACGTCGCCTTCCTCGTCGGCTTCATCTACGCCGTCGTCACCTTCATCCTCGGCAACGTCGCCG
>CAYUME010000550.1:0-4064 GCA_964445475.1 uncultured Planctomycetia bacterium | reverse complement strand
CGGCGTCGCCGGAGCAGATGAGACCGGGCTCCTCCATCGATGTCAAATAGGCTAGCGACTCCGTTTCGCCGGGATCCAGCTTCTCCAGGAAAAGCGGGCCGAACCGGTCCCGAAAGCGCTTGATCTCCGACGCCTCCAGATCGACGACGCGAATCCTCGACAAGTCGGGTCCGAGGTCGATCGCCACGTCTTCGTCCCGCCCCGAATAGAAGCGGGACTCGTCGATGACGGTCCGAGCCAGAATGACCTCGCACCGCTCCAAGACCGCGTTCCAGAGCCCGAGCCGATGGAGCTCGATCACCACGTTGGCGTCAAGCAAGAGCAATCGTATCTTTTTCACCGGCGCCCGCTTTCAGTTCGAGATACTTCCCCCCCTCCTTGCGGCTGATGCCCATGTACTCGGAGAACCTCCCCAGCGAAAGCTCGCCCTCCTGGAGCGCCCGGACGGCCAGCGCCCGGAAGCGCGCGGGACGCGCCGGGGGACGGTCGTCCGATCGGTCCTCCAGCAGGGTGCTCTGCGTCCGGAACTTCTCGATGTCCCGCTTCGTCTCCTCCTCGCCGCGGTTCAGGAGGAACGTCATCCTCCATAGGAGCGCCTCTACGGAGACGTCGAACTGCCGAGCCACATCGTAGAGTTCCGCGAAGGAAAGCTTTCCGTCTTTAACCGCCGATTGGATGGCCGTTTTCGTGGGGGCGTCCGGCATCAGCAGGCGGCTGGCGAAACAGGTGGCCAGCTTCTCCTCCCGGGGGCCGGGACGCTCGTTCCCGTCCCCGGACTTCCGGAAGATGCCCCAGGTCAGGAGGTGGAAGAGCTCGTGGGCGAGGTCGAAGTTGCGACGCCAGCGGACGCTTCTTGCGTCGAGGAGGACGGCCGGCCCGAAGGACTCGCCTACCGTGCTGGCGGCAGATCCCGCGTTGTCCAGGTCGAGGTGGAACACCTTCAGTTTGCACACCTCCTCCAAGACGCGCAGCAGGGTTTGTCCGGGCCGGTCACCCAGTTGGAGCGTCGCGGCAACCTGGTACGCGAGCCGTTCCGCCTCCGGATAGCCAAATCGCTCTGCGTCGCCCTCCGTTCTAGGAAGGCTGCACGTCCCGACATCGCCGAACCAGACCTCCAGGTTGTGGTACTGTTCGCACAGCCGGAGGAATTCCGATTCGAGCGATGCCGCGACTGGCGCTTCGGGCTTATCACGCCACAGGACTACTGGAGCAGTGATCGGTCCATCTTCAAGGAAGAAGGTGACAGACTTCCGGTAGAACTCCGCAAGCGCCTGCAACTGGTTCAGGCGCGGCTGGCGCTTGTCGCTTTCGAATTCCGAAATCGACGATACGCCGATCCCGGTTTTCGCCGATACGTCATCGAGCGTCCTGCCGGCCTTTTCCCGGGCATACCGCAGCCTTTCCCCGATGGGCATCGCTGATCCCCTCAATGTATTTCTTGATTACAGAAAAATAATACATTATTTATCGTATTATGTCAATTTGTATTCTGGAATGCAGAATTTCACCGCCGAATCCATCCTGGAGTTTGGATGGCAAGGAATGCGGCTTGATCCGGTATGATGGCTATTTGCCTGCGGCCTGGATCGTTATTTCCTCCGCCCCCGGCCAGGCGTCGTAGCGGACCTCGCCCCGGGCCGCCGCGACGGTCGCCTTCGCCTTCCCCTGCGTCACCTGACACTGCTTCCACGCCGCCGGGACGCGCGTCACGAGCGTCAGCGGCAGGTCGTAGAGCGCGGGGTCGGCTTTGCTCGTGAGCGCGACGCGGATCCTCGCGGCGCCGACCTCGATCACCTTCGCCTCCGCCCCGGCGCGCTCGGTCTCGTACTGGTGCGCCGAGATCGGGTCCGTCACCCAGAGCCGGTCCTTCCGCGCCTCCAGCCCGTCGAGCAGGGCGAGGAACTCCGGCATCGGCAGGCTCAGCCAGTCGCCGCCCACGCCGTGGAAGAGGATCCGCTCCACGCCGCCGCCCGCCAGCGCCTGGTCCGCCAGCGTCAGGATCTCCGCGCCGGTCTTCTGCGTGACGCCCGCGATGCGGCCGCCGACGGAAGGGCGCTCGACGAGGTGGCGCTTCGCCAGCGCCTGCCGGACCTCCTCGTCGGTGACGAGCCACTGCTCCTTCTTCACGCCGGGCCGGCCGAAGGAGACGAGGCGCGGCGTCTTGAGCGCGGGGAAGGCCTTCGCGATCGCCGCGTCGCACCCGGCCAGCTCCGCCTCGAGCTGCACGGCGTCCTTCGCCCCGGCGTGCGTCATCGTGTGGTTGCCGTAGACCATGCCCGTTGCCGGGATCTCTTCCTCCCAGACATCCGCCTTGGCCTTGTACCAGCCCGCGCCCGGGTTGATGTAGAACGTCCCGACCATCCCGCGCTTCTTCAGCTCCGGCACGACGTTCGTGATGTGGGAGTTGACACTGTCGTCGAACATCAGCAGGAAGGCGGCCGTCCTGTCGTCCTTCCATGTCGCGACCCGCGTCGCGCCGGGGCGGTCCGGCGCCTCCGCACGGGCGGCCGGCGGGGCAAGGGCCGCCAGCAGCGCCAGCGTCCCGGCCGCCGCGGCGTGCCGCGGGACGGCCCGGCAACCGTCCCCGTCGACGTCCGGTGCTCGCGTGCGCATCGTCCGGACCCTTTCCTGTTCAGCGGGAGCCCTTCAGCATCGTCTCGTGCAGATCCTTCAGGCGCTTCACGATCTCCGGGTAGTCGTCCGCCCGGTTCGTCCGCTCGCCGGGGTCCGCGGCGAGGTTCGCCAGGAAGAGCGGCGGCACCGGCTTCCCCTTCCCGGTCTCGCCCGTGTCGCGCCCGTTGGCGACCAGCTTCCAGTCGCCCTGCCGGACGGCCCACGGGGGATCCTTCCCGCCCGGCAGGTGCCAATGGAGGGCGTCGTGGGGGGAGGGAGCGGCGGGATCGCGAAGGACGGGAACGAGGCTCTTGCCGTCGAGGTCGGGATTCGGCGGCGCCACGCCGCAGAGCTCGGCCAGCGTGGGCAGCCAGTCGCAGCCGTGGGCGATTTGTTCCCGCGTCTCGCCCGCCGGGAGGCGCCCCGGCCAGGAGACGATCGCCGGGACGCGAATCCCGCCTTCGAAAAGGCTGAACTTGGCGCCGCGGTAGGGGCCGGCGCTGCCGCCCCCGCCGTGCGCCCGGTCTTCCGTCGAATGGCCGTTGTCCGACTGGAAGACGACGATCGTCCGGTCGCGCAGGCCGGCCTCGGCGACGGTCTCCAGAAGGGTCCCGATCCGCTCGTCCATCGTCGCCAGGAAGGCCGCGTAGAGCCGGCGCGGGTGCGGCAGGTCCTTGAAGCGCTCGATCCACGCCGGGTCCCCCTGGTAGGGGTAGTGCGGCAGGTTGGAGGCGAAGTAGAGGAAGAAGGGACGGTCGCGGCGCTCCCGGATGAAGGCCGCGGCCTTCTCGACCATCAGGTCGGGGTAGAACCGTCCCGGCAGGCGGACGCGCCGGTTGTTCTCCCAGAGGTCGTGCCGGTTCGGTCCGCCCCAGTAGAAGAAGTGGGTGTAGTTGTCGATGCACCCGTCCATGTTCCCGAAGCTGGCGTCGAACCCCCGGTCGGTCGGGTTGAAACCGGGGCCGTGGTGGAGGTGCCACTTGCCGACGTGGGCGGTGGCGTAGCCGGCGGCCTTGAACATCTCGGCCATCGTGGCCTCGTCGGCGAAACCGCCGGACTGGCGCGGGCCGACGGAAAGGTCGTCGACGTCCTCCGGCGGAGGCGCGGCGGCGTTGCCGGGCATGCCCGCGCGCCACGGGTGGCGGCCGGTGAGCAGGGCGGCGCGCGAAGGGGAGCAGACGGGCGCGCCGGCGTAGAACTGGGAGAAGCGGACGCCCGCGGCCGCCAGCCCGTCGATCGACGGTGTCGCGAGATCCTTCGCCCCGTAGCAGCCCGCGTCCACTGCCCCCTGGTCGTCCGTCAGGATCACGATCACGTTCGGCCGGCCGGTCTCCGCCGCGCCCGCCGGACGCGGCAACGCCGCCGCGCCAAGACAGAGCCCGGCGATCCCACCGATCCCGCGCCCGCGAGGCGTCCTGCGCATGGTCTCTTTCTCCCTTGGCACCGGGGGG
>CAYUME010000549.1:3186-4065 GCA_964445475.1 uncultured Planctomycetia bacterium | reverse complement strand
CCCCGGCCCCTTCCGAGAAGTAATCCAATATATTGCACTTGAAGTTAATATGTAGGATTCATACAATCCTGGCCATGCGAACCCCCCTGTACGACGCCCACGTCCGGGCCGGAGCGAAGCTGACCGACTTCCACGGGTGGGCCCTGCCGCTCTGGTACGCCGGCCTGGTCGAAGAGCACCGGCGGGTCCGGTCGGCCGCCGGGATGTTCGACGTCTCCCACATGGCCCGCCTGGACGTGAGCGGCGCCGACGCCCTGTCGGCCCTCGGCGGGATCCTCCCCTTCGATCTTGCCGGGCTGCGCCCCGGCCGCGTGAAGTACTCCTTTCTGCTCAACGACCGCGGGGGCGTGATCGACGACCTGCTGGTCTACCGGTACCCGGACCGTTGCGCCATCGTGGCCAACGCGGGCAACCGCGCCCGGGTGGTCGACGTGCTCCGCGATCGTCTCGCGGGGCGGGCGGTGACGTTGGTCGACCGGACGGAAGAGACGGCGATGGTGGCGGTGCAGGGGCCCGCCGCGACCGGGATCGCGGAGGACGTCCTCGGCGGCTCCCTGGACGGCCTGGCGACCTACGCGTTCGAGGACAGGGCCCTGCAGGGAGAGCGCCTGGTCGTTTCCCGTACCGGCTACACGGGCGAAGACGGAGTCGAAATCGTGGCGTCGTCCGCCGCGGCGCCGCGGCTCTGGGACGCGCTGTTGTCTGCCGGGCGTCCCCGCGGGCTGGCGCCTGCCGGCCTGGGGGCCCGTGACACGCTCCGCCTGGAGGCCGCGATGCCCCTGCACGGGCACGAGATCTCGGAAACGATCACGCCGCTCGAGGCCGGTCTTGCCCGCGCCTTCCGGATCGAGACCCCGGGCTATCCCGGGCGCGAGGCGC
>CAYUME010000549.1:0-3176 GCA_964445475.1 uncultured Planctomycetia bacterium | reverse complement strand
GGCCTTCGCGTGACGGAGGGGCGGCGGGTGCCGCGGGAGGGCTGCACGGTCCGGTCCGGGGACCGGGACGTAGGCACGGTCACCAGCGGCACCTTCTCCCCGACGCTGGAGGCACCCATCGCCTTGGCTCTCGTGCCCCCGTCTCTGTCCGACCCGGGCCTGGCGCTGGAGGTCCTGGTCCGGGACCGGGCCGTCCCCGTCCGGGTCGTTTCCCTCCCGTTCTACCGGCGGCCGGCGGCGCCACATTAGTCTTGACACCTTTTCGAGCCCTCACCAAAATAGCGCCCCGCGCCGGTGGAGCGGCGCCTTGTGGATTCCCATCACGCGAGAGCACATCATGGCCAAGAATCCCGCGTTTGCACGTCCGTCCGAGTTGAAATTCTCCGAGACCCATGAGTGGGTTCGCGTCGACGGCTCCGAGGCCGTCATCGGCATCAGCGACTACGCCATCGGACAGCTCAGCGACCTGGTCAGCGTCGAGCTGCCGAAGATCGGGGCGGTCGTCGAGATCGAGACCCCCATGGGCGAGGTCGAGTCGGTCAAGACGGTTGCCGAGCTCGTCTCGCCCGTCAGCGGCAAGATCGTCGCCGTCAACAAGGACGCCGCCGACAATATCGATTTGCTTTCCGAGAGCCCCTTCGAGGACGGTTGGCTCGTCCGGATCAAGATGAAGGATCCCAAGGACCTGGACCACCTCATGTCCGCCAAGGAATACGAGGAGTACCTCAAGACCCTCACGGTGGAGCATGCGGGGGGCGAGACCGGGGAGGCGGAGGCGGACGTGGACGACGAGGAGGAGGACGACGACGAGGAGGACGAGGAGGAGGACGGGGTTGACGAGGACGAATAGCCCCGGGGTCTGTCGCGTTGACCGCGATGCCCCGCGGACCGGCACATGGATTACATTCAGAACACCGAGACCGATGTCGCCGAAATGATGAAGGTGATCGGTCTGGCCCGACCGGACGATCTGTTTGAGGCCATTCCCGGGCCGCTCCGCTATCGCGGCACCCTGGGCGGTTCCCGCCCCCTGTCCGAGCCGGAGCTGCTCTTGCGCCTGAAGGAACAGGCGGAGCGCAACCTGTCGGCGGACCGCGCCCCCTGTTTCCTGGGCGCCGGGTGGTACCGCCGGTTTGTCCCCGCCGTCGTCGAGCAGCTCGCTTCCCGCAGCGAGTTTGTCACCGCGTACACGCCCTACCAGGCCGAAGCGAGCCAGGGGCTCCTGCAGGCCTTCTTCGAGTTCCAGACGATGATTTGCTCGCTCTACGGGATGGACGTCGCCAACGCCTCGCATTATGACGCCGCCACGGCGATGGCGGAGGCCCTCCTCATGGCCTGCACCATCACCGGCCGGTCCGAGGTGGCGGTCAGCGCGGGCCTGAATCCCGAGTACCGGCAGGTGACGGCCACGTACCTTCGCGAGTCGGGGGTGGTCGTTCGCGAGGTTCCCGCCTCCGGCGGCTCGACCGATCCCGCCGTAGCGGCCGGTGTCGTCACGGACGCCACCGCGTGCCTGGCCTTTCAGTCGCCCAACTTTTACGGCGTCATCGAGTCCGGGAAGCCGCTCGTCGATGTCGCGCATGCCCGCGGGGCGCTGGCCGTGGTGGCTGCCGACCCGGTCTCCCTGGGGCTGTTGCAGCCGCCGGGCCGGTGGGGTGCCGACATCGCGGTCGGGGAGGGGCAGAGCCTTGGGGTCGACCTGGGATTCGGTGGGCCCGGCGTCGGCCTCCTCGCCGTGCGGCGCGAGCACATGAAGCGTCTTCCCGGGCGCATCATCGGGGCCACCGTCGACACCGAGGGGCGTCGGGCCTTCGTGCTCACGTTGCAGACCCGCGAGCAGCATATCCGGCGCGAAAAGGCCTCGTCCAATATCTGCTCGAACCAGGCGCTCATGGCCTTGCGCGCCACGATCTACCTGGCGGCCCTCGGGCCGGTGGGGCTCCGGCGGGTCGCGCTGCAGGAGGCCCGAATGGCCCGGCGTCTCCAGGAACGCCTGTGCGCCCTCCCGGGGTACCGACCGGCCTTCGACGCCCCCGTCCTGCACGAGTTCGTGCTCCGGTGCCCGCGCGACCCGGAAGCGATCAACGCGGCGCTGTGCGAGCGCGGCGTGATCGGCGGCCTGCCCCTGAAGCGGCTTGATCCCGCCCTGGCCGACGCCTGGTTGCTGTGCGCCACGGAGGCCACGACCGAGTCGGATATCGACCGGCTGGCTGGGGCGCTGCAGGATCTGGGTTAGCCCCGGGCGGTTGCAGGGGCCGGTCGTGGCGGATGCGGCGCGTGACCGTTTTCCTCCCGTCGGGACCGTTCGCGATGAAGACGTCCCCCCGTGATGCAAAGCCCGGGTTCCCGCTCATCTTCGAGCGGAGCCGGCCGGGACGAACGGCCGCCTGTCCGCCCGTCGACGAAGGGGTGGACGCGGGGCCGGTCCCCGTCCTGCCTCCCGGGGCCCTGCGGGACGTCCCCCCGTTGCTTCCGGAGGTGGGCGAACTGGATTTGGTCCGCCACTACGTCCGTCTCTCGCAGCGAAACCTGGGGGTGGACACCGCGTTCTACCCGCTGGGGTCCTGCACGATGAAATACAATCCCCGCGTGAACGAGAAGGTGGCCGGCCTTCCGGGTTTTGCCTGTCTCCACCCGTTGCAGCCGGTCGAAACGGTGCAGGGGATCCTGGAGATCCTCCGGGATCTCGAGCGGCGCCTGGCGGTTATCACGGGGATGGATGCGGTCTCGCTCCAGCCGGCGGCGGGGGCGCAGGGAGAGATGGCCGGCCTGCTGGTCATCCGGGCGTGCCTCCGGGAGCGGGGGGAGGGGCGGCGCCGCCTGGTCCTCATCCCCGATTCCGCCCACGGCACCAACCCGGCCTCCTGCTCCCTCTGCGGGCTGAAGGTGGTCCCGCTTCGCTCGACGGGCGAAGGGCACGTGGACCTCGCGGACCTGAGGGCGAAGCTCACCCCGGATGTGGCGGCGATCATGATGACGAACCCCAACACGCTGGGTCTCTTCGAGCCGGACATCGCCGAGATCGCGGAACGGGTGCACGAGGCCGGCGCTCTGGTCTACATGGACGGCGCGAATCTCAATGCCCTCCTCGGCCGGACGCGCCCGGGGGACTACGGCGTGGACGTGCTGCACATGATGGTTCACAAGACCTTCTCGACCCCGCATGGCGGGGGCGG
>CAYUME010000548.1:0-4066 GCA_964445475.1 uncultured Planctomycetia bacterium | reverse complement strand
GCAGTTCGGGACGACCAAGTTCGACCAGACGGTGAACCTGGCTGTCCGCCTGGCGATCGACCCGAAGAAAGCGGATCAGGCCGTCCGGGGGGCGATCTCGCTTCCGCACGGGATCGGCCAGTCCCGCAAGGTCGTGGTGTTCGCCGACGGGGATGACGCCCACGTGGCCCAGGAGGCCGGAGCCGACGAGGTCGGGGCGGAAGACCTGGTCAAGAAAATCAGCGACGGCTGGACCGCCTTCGACGTGGCCATCGCGCTGCCGCGCATGATGAAATTCGTGGGCCGGCTTGGAAAGGTGCTCGGCCCGCAGGGGAAGATGCCCTCGCCGAAATCGGGGACGGTGACCGAGGACCTGAAGACGGCCGTGCGGGAGTTCAAGGCGGGGAAGATCGAGTACCGCGCCGATGCCCAGGGGAACGTGCACGTGCCGGTCGGGAAGGTCTCCTTCCCGGAGGCCTCGCTCCGCGAGAATCTCCAGTCCTTCCTGGATCACCTGGTCTCGATCCGTCCCTCGTCGGTCAAGGGGACGTTTATCCGGAACGCGGCGTTGTCGGCGACGATGAGCCCCGGCATCCCCCTGGTGATGAGCTAGGCGTGTTCCGGGATGGCACGTTTTGAGCGCGGTCGGCGTCGCGACGTGGACGCGGCGGACCCGCATGGAGCATGAGCGATGTCCAAAGCGGTTCGGAAGAAGATCGTCGACCTGTACGAAGGCCGCCTGAAGGGGCAGAAGGCGGTGGTCCTGGTCGACTACCAGAGGCTGACGTCCGCACAGGCCTCCGCCCTCCGGTCGGCGCTTCGCGCCGACAAGCTGCGGATGACGGTGCTGAAGAACACCGGCGCCCAGCGGGTCTTTGACCGGCTGGGCTGGAAGGATCTCGGCGCCCTGGTGGTGGGCCCCATGGCCGCGGTCTACGGCGGCGACGATCCGATCCTGGTGTCGAAGCGGCTCGTCACCTGGCGCCAGAAGAACAAGGTGCTGGAGATCCGGGGCGGATGCTTCGACGGGAAGCCCGTGGCCCCGGCCGTCGTGTCCCAGCTCGCGGCGATGCCGGGACGGGAGCAGATCCTGGCCGGTGTCGTGGGAGCCGTCAGTGCCCCCCTGTCGTCCTTTGTCGGCACGCTCGACGGCGTGATCCGGACCTTTGTCGCAACGGTCGACGGCCTTGTGGAGAAAATGAAGGCGGCCGGGGCCTCGTAGCCCCGTCCCGTTCCCTGGAAAACCCCTGGAAAGGAGGACGTCATGTCGGAGAAGGTGACCGCAATGCTGGAGCAGGTGAAGCAGCTGTCCGACGAGGAGCGGACGTCGTTCGGCGTCGATTTCATCAGCGGGCAGAGCGTGCTCTGGCTCGCCAACTTCTCGAAGACGCTGCAGGACAAGCTGGGCGTCCAGGCGGCGATGCCGATGGCGGCGATGCCGATGGGCGGCGCCGGCGGCGCGCCCGCGGAGAAGGCCGAGGAGAAGACGACGTTCGATGTCGTTCTCAAGGAGATCGGCGCGAATAAGATCCAGGTCATCAAGGCCGTTCGCGAGCAGACGACCCTCGGCCTGAAGGAGGCGAAGGACCTGGTCGAGGCGGCCCCGAAGGCGGTGAAGTCCGGGGTGACGAAGGAGGAGGCCGAGAAGGTCAAGAAGGCCCTCGAGGCGTCGGGCGCAAAGGTCGAGATCAAGTAGTCCTCGCCGCGCAACGCGTCCGATGGAGGCCCGGGCGATCCCCGCACCGGCCCCGTCAACCCGTGGGAGAAGGCACGAATGGCCTTGGAGACCAAGACGCATGAGTTCGGGAGGGTCAAGGAGATCCTTCCGATACCCAACCTGGTCGAGCTGCAGCTGGATGCCTACGCCCGGTTCCTCCAGGCGGAGGTGCCGCCGAACCGACGGGAGGTGACGGGGCTGGAGTCGATCATCCGCGAGATCTTCCCGATCAAGAGCTATGACGGCAGCCTCTCGCTGGAGTACCTGTCGTACGACATCAGCCAGCCCCGCTATTCGCCGGACGAGTGCCGGCAGCTCCGCCTCACGTACGGCGCGCCGCTCAAGCTGCGCCTCCGCCTCGTCAAGGCGGAGCCGGTCGAGGAGGAGGTCTATCTCGGCGAGATCCCCCTCATGATCGGGGGGGGCGAGTTCATCATCAACGGCGCCGAGCGCGTCATCGTCAGCCAGCTCCATCGGTCCGCGGGCATCGACTTCATCGAGGAGCGGACCGGCGACAAGAAGCTGCAGTCGTGCTGGATCGTCCCCGAGCGGGGCTCCTGGATCGAGATCGCGGCCACCAAGAAGGACGCGCTGACGATCCGCATCGACCAGGGCGGGAAGATCCCGGCGACGGCCTTCCTGCGCGCCATGTCCCCCGAGCTGTCGTCGAACGCCGACATGATCCGGGCGTTCTACGAGACGAAGACGGTCAAGCTGGGGCCGAGCTTCGATCCCGAGGAGCTGAGCGGGCACTACGCGGTGACCCCGATCGTGGACCCGGCGAACAACCAGGTTCTCGTCCAGGGCGGAACCCGCATCCCGAAAGGCGCCGGCAAGATTCTCCGGAGCGCGGACGTCAAGCAGGTCGAGATTGTCGCCCGGATGACCGACCCGCTGGTGCTGAACACGCTGGAGGAGGACCCGACGAAGTCGCACGAGGACGCGCTGCTCAAGATCTATGCGCGCCTCCGCCCGGGAACGCCCCAGCAGCTCGAGCGCGCCAAGGCGCTCTTCTTCGAGCGCTTCTTCGACCCCCTGCGCTACCGGCTCGGCCGCGTGGGTCGTTTCCGCCTCAACCGGAAGTTCAACCTCCGCATCCCCGAGTCCGAGACGACCCTCCAGAAGGAGGACGTCATCGAGGCCGTCAAGTACCTCGTCCGGATGCGCCGGAACGAGGGGCAGGCGGACGACATCGACCACCTGGGGAACCGGCGCGTCCGCACCATCGACGAGCTGGCGGGGGAGGAGATCCGCAAGGGATTCCTCCGGCTCAAGCGCGGCATCATGGAGCGGATGAGCCTCGACGATCCGAAGCATCTCACGCCCAAGGCCCTCGTCAATTCCAAGACCGTCTCGTCGGCCATCGAGTACTTCTTCGGCCGGAGCGAGCTCTCGCAGGTCGTGGACCAGACGAATCCCCTCTCGCAGCTGACGCACGAGCGCCGGCTCAGCGCCCTCGGTCCCGGCGGCCTGAACCGCAAGCGCGCCGGCTTCGAGGTCCGCGACGTCCACATCTCGCACTACGGGCGGATCTGCCCCATCGAGACGCCCGAAGGCACGAACATCGGGCTGATCTCCTCGCTCAGCCTCTTCGCCCGGTGCGACGCGTACGGGTTCCTCATCACCCCCTACCGCGTGGTGAAGGACGCCCGGATCCTCGACGAACTCGCCTACCTCCGGGCGGACGAGGAGATCGACAAGGTCATGGGGCCGGCCGACATGCCGGCCGACCGGCACGGGCACATCCAGAACGAGCGGGTCCTGGCCCGCGTGAACGGCGAGTTCCAGTACGTCGCCCCCTCCAAGGTGCAGTACGTCGACGTGTCGCCGCGGCAGATCATCAGCGTCTCCGCCGGCCTGGTCCCGTTCCTCGAACATGACGACGCGAACCGGGCGCTCATGGGCTCGAACATGCAGCGCCAGGCCGTCCCGCTCCTCGTGACCGAGGCGGCCGTCGTCTCGACCGGTCTCGAGGCGACCGTGGCCCGAAACTCATCGATGGTGGTGACGGCCAAGCGCGACGGCGTCGTCCGGCGGCTCACCAGCACCGAGATCGTCGTGGACGAGGAGGTCTATCCGCTCCGCAAGTTCGTGGGGCTCAACGAGCGGACCTGCCTCAACCAGCGCCCCATCGTCCGGGAAGGCGAGCGCGTCAAGCGCGGTCAGGTCATCGCCGACGGGGCGGCCACCTCGGGCGGCGAGCTCGCGCTCGGTCAGAACGTCCTGGTCGCCTTCATGCCGTGGGACGGATACAACTTCGAGGACGCGATCATCGTCAGCGAGCGGCTGATCAAGGAGGACTACTACACCTCGATCCACATCGAGGAGTTCGAGGCGGATATCCGCGAGACCAAGCTGGGGCGCGAGGAG
>CAYUME010000547.1:0-4066 GCA_964445475.1 uncultured Planctomycetia bacterium | reverse complement strand
GCGTGATACGGCCCGCCAGGACCCCCTCGGCCATCGGCGGCAGGCTCGCATGGACGTGCCCGTGGGGATCGACGATCTGCGAGACGCCGGAGCTGGCCGCGCTGACGACCCATCGCCCGTTCTCCGCCGCCCGCAGCCGGATCAGCTCCGCGTGCTGGAGGTGCTGGACGGCGCCCCACGACCGGTCGTCCAGGACGGGGACGGCGATCATCTCCGCGCCGCGCCGCACCATCTCCCGGATCACCGCCGTGCCGTCGGCGTCGAAGCAGACGGGCGTGCCGAGCCGCCCGAGCGCCGTCCGGACCGGCGCGCAGGTGGTCCCCGCGATCCCGTCGTTGAGGAAGTGGACGGGACGGGTCTTGTGGTGCTCGCCGCGCGCGCCGCCCCCGTCGACCGTCAGCGCCGTGTTGTGCCAGTCCATCCGCCCCGGGCCGACGACCGTCTTCGTGCCGAAGACCAGCGTGGCCCCCAGCCGGTCGCAGAGACCGACAACCGAGGCGAACTCGCCGGGTCGGCGCCGGATGTCGTAGGCCGCCGCGTACTCCGGCCAGACGACCAGGTCGGGCCGTGTGCCGGCGGCCGTCTCCGTCAGGGCGACGTGACGGAGGATCGGACTCGCCTCGGTCTGGACGAGCACGACGCGGACGGCGTCCGCGCCGTCCGGCGCGTCGACCGGCCCCAACCGGACGAGCACCAGCGTGCCGAGGAGGACGCCGGTCACGGACGCTAGCGGCATCGTCCGCCGGTCCGCCAACGCCGCCGTGAAGAGGAGGACGAGGCACGAGACGCCGTAGACTCCGACGAGCGGCAGCAGCCCGTTCGGGCCGAGCGCCGTGCCGGGCGTGATCCATGGAAACCGCAGGACGAAAAGCTCGCAACGGTAAAACTCGATGGCCGTCCAGAGGACGGCGGCCAGAACCGAGGTCGCCCCGGGATTCCCGAGCCGCCGCCCCAGGATGTTGTACAGGAGGCAGAAGAGCGCGGTGAAGACCGCGAGGATCCCGTAGAGCGGGAAGGCCCCCGGGCCGAAGATCGCCGTCATCCAGTGAAGCGTCGTCCCGAAGGCGAGCAGCCCCTGAAGCAGGCCGAGGTAGAAGGCCCGGCGCGCCGTCGTCCGGGTCGCGACGTAGACCAGCGGGAGCCACGCGACGAGGGCGAGCGGCCGCCAGCCGCAGGGAGGAAAGCAAAGCGGGATCATCAGGCCGCTGAGGACCGCCAGGAGGACTTGGCGCATCAGGCCCGTCCCGCCCGCGTGGCGGGCCACCGGCGACGGCGTCGTGCGCGCCCCGTCCGGCAAGGGGGTGGTGCGGTCCAAGGCGCCTCTCCTCAGACGGGGATCGCCGCTCGGGATGCCGGGGCGGACACGGGCGCCGGCGCGGCCCCGCGCCGGTCCGCGGACCCCGCCGGGTCCCACCCGACGATCCCCTCCCGCCGGTTGTCGTACCGGTACGTCAGCCCCAGCCGCAGCCCCAGCCAGGCCGCCTCCGACCCCGTCGTGAAGAGGCCCTTCGCGAACCGCCAGAGGATCCGGTCCAACCGGTAGAACTGCGCGTAGATCCAGTCCGCCCCCGCCTGCAGCTCCGACGCCGTCATCCGCGCCGGGCGGAAGACGACGTGACGGAAGTCGTAATGCCCCCAGCCCCGGTCCGTGACCCGCCCCGCCCGCTCGAAGTCTCCGAAGAGCGGCGTCCCCGGCAGCGGCGTCAGGATGTTGAGCTGGACGGCGTCGACGCCCGCGCGGCGCAGGAAGCCGAGCGTCCGCCGGAAGACGCCCGTGTCGTCCGCATCCGTCCCGACGATCATCCCGGCGATCACGCCGATGCCCGCGCGCCGGATCGCGGCGATCCGCGCGGCGATCCGGGAGGCGTCGTTGAACCCCTTGTCGAGCGACCGAAGCGCGTCGTCCGCGGCCGATTCGACGCCGACGAAGAGCCCGCGACAGCCGGCGGCCCGCGCAAGCCGCAGCAGCTCCGGTTCGTCGGCGATCAGGATCGACGCCTGCGCCACCCAGCGCTTGCGCAGCGGGATCATGGCGTGAAAGAGCAGCCGCGCGTAGGCGGGGTCGGCGATCAGGTTGTCGTCGATGAAGAGGAAGTCCCGCGGCGCCCGGCGCACCTGCTCGAGGACGGCCGGCAGGGGGCGCGAGCGGTGCGCGCGGCGGTGGAAGGCCGAGATCGAGCAGTAGCGGCAGCCGTGCCGGCAGCCCCGCCCCGTCTGCACGGCGTGGACGGTCGCGTAGTGCCGGGCGAGGTGCGCCGCCACCTCCTCGCGCGGGGCGGGAACGTCGGCCAGGCCGTCCGCGGCCCCCCCGCGGTAGACCGCCGCCAGCGGATGCCCCGCCGCCGCGTCCGCCACCAGCCGCGGCCACGCCCCCTCCGCGTCCCCCGCCACCACCGCGTCGAAGCGCGCCGCGCAGTCCTCCGGACAGAGCGTCGGATGGAAACCGCCCGCGACGACCCGCTTGCCGCGCGCCCGGAAGGCGCGCGCGATCGCGAACGCCCGCGGCGCCAGCGCCGTCATGAACGTGACCCCCACCAGGTCCACGTCCGGGTACGCGTCGAAATCGAGCGGCTCGACGTTCTCGTCGCAGAGGACGACCTCGTGCCCCGGCGGCGTGAGGGCAGCGACGGTGGTCAGCGGCAGGACGCTGAACCGGAGCATCGCGCGCCGCGGAACCCCGGGGCGTTCGCGCGTCACCCGGTAGCGGTCGGCGGCGGGCAGGATCAGGAGGATTTTCATCTCTTCACCCCACTTCCCGTCATCACCGCCCCCGCCGACACCCAGGCGACTGAGGCGGCGCTGAGGCAGGCCGTCGCGCAGAGGGCCGGCACGACGAGCGCAGCGAGGAGAAACGCCGCCCCGGTCGACAGGCGCGCACGGCGCGACCGCCCCAGCACCGCCCACAATCCCGCCGGCGCCGCCAGCGCGCCGAACATCGAGAGGGGGAACGCGACGAATGCGGCGTGACGAAGCAGCTGAGCCCCCGTCGCAGGCCGCGCGATGCCGTCATCGCCGTCCAGGGTCCCGGCCGGCAGCAGCAACCCGGCGGCAAACACCGCCAGCGCCAAGCCGGCCAGTTTGGCGGACGTCCGACGCCGAGGCAGGATTCGTTCGCGCATGGCCCACTCCCTTCGGACCCGAGACCCCGCGATCTCCGTCCATCACATCAACCCGCCGAGAACAAGCGCTAGGATGCCTTCCGTCGCTTGCCCCGCGATCCAGATCCAGTGGATCCACGGCACGATAAGGCAATAGCGAAAAACGTGCCACGCGAGATAAACCGCAACCACTTGGAAAGGAATAACTTACGAACATGTCGACATGGCATCATAAAATCACATCAACACTAATTGACATATTATGTTTTTATATTAGCATTATTTGTATATGCCTATATTCAACCAATCCGAAATCCGCTTCGCCGAGACGCTCTCGAGCCTGACCTACTGCAATCCGTTCCTCCCCGAACGGATCACGCTCGAACGGCAGGCGCTGGGGGAGGCGTACGTGGTCCGGGACGCCGTCTGGAGCCTGCGGGAAGGAATGCCGCCGGAGTCGCCGAACGTGGCGGAGCTGGGCCGTCGCGTGGAGGCGGCGGCGGAACGGGCGCGAGACCGCCTTGCCGCGGGCGGTCGCACGGCCTCGGATGCGGAGCGAGCCCTCTATGAAGACCTCGTCGTCTACCTCCTCCACCACCGCTACGAGCGCCGCTTCCTCGCGATGACGCTGGCGACGTCCGACCGCCCCGAGGCCCGCGTCCGCGCCCCCTTCTACGCCGACTTCGCGCGCGACGCGGAGGCCTTCCTCGCCCTCCCCGGCCTCCGCTTCCCCGCGCAGAACGACCTCCCGCACCTTTTCGCCGGCCTCTTCCAGGTCCGCCGCGCCTTCGAACACATCTTCCTCGGCATCATCGGCGGCTCGCTCCCTGCCGCGCGCCTCCGCGCCGCCGTCTGGCAGTCGATCTTCACCTGCGACATGCGCCGCTACCGGCGATCGCTCTACGCGCAGATGGGGGACCTCACGACACTCCTCTGCGGCCCCTCGGGCACCGGCAAGGAGCTCGTCG
>CAYUME010000546.1:0-4068 GCA_964445475.1 uncultured Planctomycetia bacterium | reverse complement strand
GGGTCGGCCAGGGCGAGCGGCGTGTGGGCGATCGCCTCCTTGGTCCCCACGCAGAGGCAGATCTCCTCGACCGGCTTGACCGTCACGCCGAACCGGGCGTCCACCCAGCGCGCGACGGCGGCCAGGAACTCGGACGAGCCCTGGGTGGGCGAGTACATGTGGACGCCCGGACGGTGGAGGACGTCCCGGGCGGCGTCGAGGATGAATCCCGGCGGGAGGGTCTCGGGATCGCCGATCCCGAGGCTGATGACGTCCTTCCCGGCCGCCTTGAGCGCGGACTGCTTGCGCTCCAGCTCCGCGAAGGGGTAGGGCGGCAGGAGCCCCAACTTGCGTGAGGCGGCGATCATGTGATTTTTGCGCCTCCGGGCCGCACGCGCTCGGCGCAAAAATCTAGCGCTTGGTCCACTGCACGCCGCGCCGCGCGCCGCGCCGTCCGTACTTCTTCCGTTCCTTCATCCGCGGGTCGCGGGTGGTGAATCCCTCTTCCTTCAGCTTCGGGAGGATCGCCGACTCGACCGAGCCGAGCGCCCGCGTGAGCCCCAGCCGGACCGCGCCGGCCTGGCCCGACACCCCGCCGCCCCGCACCGTCGCGAAGACGTCGTACTTCCCCATCACCTTCGTCGCCTGCAGCGGGGCGAGGACCGCGTTCCGGTCCTGCTCGGAGAGGAAATAGTGGTCGATCGGGCGCTCGTTGACGACGATCACGCCCGTGCCCTTGCGGATGCGGACGCGGGCGATGGAGGTCTTGCGGCGTCCGGTGCCCCAGGCGAACAGGTCGGCGGTCATGCCGGGATTCCCTTACTGGTTCCGGGTTTCGAGTTCCGAGCTCCGCGTCGTTCCGGGCTCCCGTCCGCGGACCGGTCCCGGTGAAGCCCCGGGCCCCGTCGGCCTCCGCCTCAGGCGGTGGCGGCCTTGCCCTTCGCCGCCTCGGCGCCCCGCACCGGCGACGGGATCGGGCGCGGCTGCTGGGCCGCATGCGGGTGGTCCTTGCCCGCGTAGATCTTCACGTTCTGGATCAGCGTGCGGCGCAGCCGATTGTCGGGCAGCATGCGGCGGATCGCCAGGCGGACCACCTCGTCCGGCCGCGTCCCGAACAGCTTCTCCATCGGGATGACGCGGCGCCCGCCGGGATATCCCGAGTACCGCTGGTACGTCTTCTGCTCCCGCTTCCGGCCCGTGACTTTCACCTTCGCGGCGTTGACGACAATCACGTAGTCGCCGCAGGCCTGGTGCGCAACATAGGTCGGCTTGTTCTTGCCCAGCAGGATGCGGGCGATGCGGGAGGCGAGCCGGCCGAGCACCTGCCCGTCGGCGTCGATCAAGAGCCACTCGCGCTTCGCGTCCGCGGGCTTGACGAATGTCGTTGACATGGAAGCCACCTGAAAACGGCCACCGAGAGAGGGAGAAGTATAGGAGGGAGACAGGACCAAGTCAACACATATCACGACGTTTCGCGGCACCGGGCCGCACGCCCCGCCGGCAGCCGGCTCATCGGGGCGCGGGCGGTGTCGCCGGGGGCGTTGCGGGCGGCGCCGACTTCGCCCCGCCCTCCGGGGCGGGCGCGGCGCCGGCCGGGGCACCGGCCCCCGGGCCGGGCGGCACGTCCTTCTCCGCATCCGGCGACGACGGCGGCGGGACCTTCTGCTCGTCCCACCAGGTCTTCCAGTTGGTGTGCGACCCGCCGAAATCCTGCCCGGAGATCTCCCGCAGGGCGAACTTGACGGCGGCGTGGACCGGCGGGTCCTGCGAGGTGTCCGGCAGCATCCGGATCAGGGCGTCGAGGGCGCGGCGGTCCCGCGTGAGCCCCAGCGCGCTGGCGGCGTTCATCCGCACCCGCCAATCGGGGTCCGCCAGGCCCTTCCGGATCAGCGGCTCCACGGACTCCGTGCTCCCGATCCGGCCGAGCGCGAGGGCCGTCTCGCAGCGCACGAGGGGGTCCTCGTCCTCGAGCGACCGGACGAGGGCGCCCAGCGCCCAGCCGCGCTCCCGCCCTTCCCCCGCCGCCACGTGGGCGGGATAGGCCGCGGCCAGAAGGGCCCGGTTGAGCTGCTCCACCTCCCGGTCGGAAAGACCGGCCCGCGGCCGGTCCAGGAGCCGCTTCGCCGACTCGGGCAGCTCCACCCCGGCAAAGTCCTCCCCGCGGTGCAGGTCCCGCTGGCGAAGGGCCCCGTTGAGCGCCCGCAGCAGGTCGATCTGCCGCGTCTCCTCGAAAACCCCCTTCGTCCCCGAGACGCGCACGAGATCCTGGATGTCCGTCGGGAAGATCTCCATCAGCCGTCGCCCCGGCGCCGGCTTCTTCCCTTCCGACTCCTGCGCCAGACGCCGGCAGAGCCCCGGCCAGTCCTGCACGTCCTCCTCCGACAGGAAGAGGGCCCCCTGCCCCCGGGACAGGATGCGGGAGAGGACCCAGGCCGCATCCCGCCGGACGACCGACGACGGGTCGCCGAGCAGGGCGACAACCGGCTCCGCCGGCGTTCCGGGATACCCGAACGTCCCCAGGCTCAGGCACGCATGGTGGCGCAGCCCGTCGCTCGGGGCCCCGAGCGCCGTCACGAGGACCGGGACGACATTCCGGGACGAGGAAAGGCCGAGAATGCAGGCCGCCATCATCCGCTCGTCGTCGTTCGTGCGCTGCTGCAGGATCTCCGTGAAGACGGCCAGGTTCGCGTCGACTTTCGGCTGGATCTGCTCCTTGAGCCGCCGGACGCGCTCCGCGTCGTTCCGGTTCGCCGCATCGTAATAGGCGTGGACCTCCTGCCAGAGATTGATGAGCAAGGCGTCCTTCTCCATCGCCTCGCGGTCGCGCGCGTTGGGCGTGACGCAGCCGGCGGCGACGAGCAGCAGGACCGGCCACGCGGCGACGGCCCGGCGGGGACGGAAACCAGTCAGAATCGTCATCCGGGGAATCCTCCGGGAAACGGGCGCGCATTATAACGGGAGGCGGAACAGCCCGCCACGATAACCGCAACCGCGGGCGGACGGCGGCCCGCACCTCTTTTCAACGCCCGAGCCGCCGGAAGGTTGATCCCGCCGCCCAACACATTTCCCTTGACGCTGCCGGGGAGCGCGCTTATCTATTATCCATGGAACACATTGAGCGCATCATCGGCGAAGGAATCACGTTCGACGACGTCCTCGTCCTCCCCTCCCGCTCGGACATCCTGCCCGGGGAGGTCGACACCCGCACCCACCTCACCCGGCGGCTCCCGCTGCAGATCCCGCTCTGCTCGGCGGCCATGGACACCGTGACCGAGGCCCAGCTCGCCATCGCCTTGGCCCAGGAAGGCGGAATCGGGATCATCCATCGCAACCTCCAGCCCGACGCCCAGGCGCTCGAGGTCGAAAAGGTCAAGCGGTCGGCCAGTGGCGTCATCCTCGACCCGAAATGCCTCCCCCCCCACGAGACCATCGGGGCGGCGCGCCGGATGATGGCCGAGTACAACATCTCGGGGATCCCCATCACGGAGGGGCCGAAGGTCGTCGGCATCCTCACCCAGCGCGACCTCCGGTTCCAGGCCGACGACAGCCGCCAGGTCGCCGAGATCATGACCCGGCGTCTCGTCACCGCCCCCGTCGGGACCACCCTCGAGCAGGCCAAGGCGATCCTCCACAAGCAAAAGGTGGAAAAGCTCCTCCTCGTCAACGAGGCCATGATCCTGAAGGGCCTCATCACGATCAAGGACATCAACAAGACCCTGCGCTACCCCAAGGCGGTGAAGGACGAGATGGGCCGGCTGCGGGTCGGGGCCGCCGTCGGCGTGGGCGACGACGAGCGCGCCGAGCGCCTCGTGAAGGCCGGCGTGGACCTCCTCGTGGTCGATACCGCCCACGGGCACTCCAAGAACGTCCTCGAGGCCGTCCGGCGGCTCAAGAAGGCCCACCCCGTCGACGTCGTCGCCGGAAACATCGCCACCGTCGAAGCGGCGAAAGACCTCATCGCGGCGGGGGTGGATGCGGTCAAGGTCGGCATCGGGCCGGGCTCGATCTGCACGACCCGCGTGATCGCCGGGATCGGCGTGCCCCAGATCACCGCCATCTACGAGGTCTGTCGCGCCGCCGGGCCGGCCG
>CAYUME010000545.1:0-4075 GCA_964445475.1 uncultured Planctomycetia bacterium | reverse complement strand
ACCGAGGAGGCATATGGCTACACCGTCCTGGAGCCCCTGAAGACGCTGCGCAAGGACGGCGTCCGGGAGGTGGCGAAGGCCCTCGGCCTGCCGGCGGCGATGGCCAGCCGCATGCCCTTTCCCGGCCCCGCGCTGGCCACCCGCATCGTCGGCGAGGTGACCGAGGAGAAGCTCGCCCTCGTCCGGAAGGCCACGTCGATCGTCGAGGGGGAGCTCAAGGGCCAGAAGGTCTTCCAGTACTTCGCGACGCTGCTGACGGACAAGGCGACCGGCATCCGGGACCACAAGCGGGAGTTCGGGGACATCCTCGTCGTCCGCTGCGTCAACAGCGTCGATGCCCGGAAGGCGACGGCGACCCGGCTGCCCTGGCCGACGCTCGAGCGGATCTGCCGCCGGATCGTCGCGCTCCCGGGCGTCAACCGCTGCGTCTACGACCTGACGCCCAAGCCGCCGGCGACGATCGAGTACATCTAGCTCCTGAACCGCCGTCCGGGCGCCTGTCCGGGGGGGCCTTGCGTCGGGGCGGCCCCTCCCGTTTTCCGTGGGCCGGTCGAAACCAAGGGGATACTCCATGCCGCGACGCGACGACGTGAAGAAGGTCCTGATCATCGGCTCCGGCCCGATCGTGATCGGCCAGGCCTGCGAGTTCGACTACTCCGGCACCCAGGCCTGCAAGGCGCTCCGGTCGCTCGGCTACCAGATCGTGCTCGTCAACTCCAACCCGGCCACGATCATGACCGACCCCGGGATGGCCGACGCGACCTACATCGAGCCGCTCAACGTCCGCACGCTGACCGAGATCATCGAGAAGGAGCGGCCGGACGCCCTGCTCCCCAACCTCGGCGGACAGACCGGCCTCAACCTCTCCTCCCAGCTCGAGAAGGCGGGCGTGCTCAAGAAGTACGGCGTCCGCATCATCGGCGTCGAGGCGGACGCGATCGAGAAGGGGGAGGACCGCATCGTCTTCAAGCAGACGATGGAGCGGCTCGGGATCGAGATGCCGAAGAGCGAGGCCACCTACAGCGTCGAGGGGGCCGAGCAGATCGCCGCGCAGCTCGGCTACCCCGTCGTCGTCCGCCCCGCCTACACCATGGGGGGGACGGGCGGCGGCATGGTCTACAACGTCGAGGAGCTCCGCGTCATCGCCAGCCGCGGCATCGCCGCCAGCCTGGTCGGCCAGATCCTCATCGAGGAGTCCGTCCTCGGGTGGGAAGAGCTGGAGCTGGAGGTCGTCCGCGACCGGAAGAACCAAATGATCACCGTCTGTTTCATCGAGAACGTGGACGCGATGGGGGTCCATACGGGCGACTCGTACTGCGTCGCGCCGATGCTGACCATCGACCCCGCCCTCCAGAAGAAGCTCCAGGACTACTCGTACCGGATCGTCGAGGCGATCCAGGTCATCGGCGGGACGAACATCCAGTTCGCCCACGACCCGAAGACGGGGCGGGTGGTGGTGATCGAGATCAACCCGCGGACCTCCCGCTCCTCCGCCCTCGCCTCGAAGGCCACCGGCTTCCCCATCGCCCTCGTTTCCGCCAAGCTCGCCGGCGGCCTCAGCCTCGACGAGATCCCCTACTGGCGCGACGGGACGCTCGAGAAGTACACCCCCTCCGGCGACTACGTCGTCGTCAAGTTCTCCCGCTGGGCCTTCGAGAAGTTCCGCGGCTCGATCGACCGGCTCGGCACCCAGATGCGCGCCGTCGGCGAGGTCATGAGCATCGGCAAGAACTACAAGGAGGCCTTCCAGAAGGCGATCCGGTCGCTGGAGAACGGCCGGCACGGGCTCGGCTTCGCCAAGGACTTCAACCGCCTTTCCCTGGTCGAGCTGATGGAGCGGCTCAAGGAGCCGACGAGCGAGCGGCAGTTCCTCCTGTACGAGGCCCTCCGGAAGGGCGCCTCCGTCGACGACCTCACCCGCTACACCCACATCAAGCCCTGGTTCATCCGCCAGATGCAGGAGCTCGTGGCGCTCGAGGAGGAGATCCTCGCCCACAAGGGGCGCCCCCTGCCCGACGCCCTGCTGGTGCGCGCCAAGAAGGACGGATTCGCCGACCGCTACCTCGCCAAGATCCTCGGCCTCCCCGAGGCCCAGCTCCGCGACCGCCGGAAGGCGCTCGGCGCCGCCGAGGCCTGGGACGCCGTCCCGGTCAGCGGCGTCGAGAAGGCCGCCTACTATTACTCGACCTACAACGGGCCCAACCGCGTCCCCACCAGCGACCGCAGAAAGATCCTGGTCCTCGGCGGCGGGCCGAACCGGATCGGCCAGGGGATCGAGTTCGACTACTGCTGCGTCCACGCCGCCTTCGCCCTCCGCGACGCCGGCTACGAGACGATCATGGTCAACTGCAACCCCGAGACCGTCTCGACCGACTACGACACCTCCGACAAGCTCTATTTCGAGCCGCTGACGGTCGAGGACGTGCTGAGCATCTACGAGAAGGAGCGGCCGGAGGGCGTCATCGTCCAGTTCGGCGGCCAGACGCCGCTGAACCTCGCCGGCGAGCTGGCCGCCGCGGGCGTCCGCATCCTCGGGACCTCGCCCGACATGATCGACCTGGCGGAGGACCGCGACCGCTTCCGCAAGAAGATGGAGCAGCTCGGCATCCCCATGCCGGAGTCCGGCATGGCCGCCTCCGTCGAGGAGGCCCTCGCGATCGCCGCCCGCATCGGCTACCCGCTCATGGTCCGCCCCTCCTTCGTCCTCGGCGGGCGCGGCATGGAGGTGGTCCACGACGAGGAGATGCTCCGCCAGTACGTGGGGGCCGCCGTGGACGTCACCCCCGAGCGCCCCATCCTCATCGACCGCTTCCTCGACAACGCCATCGAGGCGGAGGCCGACGCGCTGGCGGACGGCGAGGACGCCTACGTGCCCGCCGTCATGGAGCACATCGAGCTGGCCGGCATCCACTCGGGCGATTCCGCGTGCGCCCTGCCGCCCGTCACGCTCTCCGAGAAGCACGTCCGCACGATCGAGGAGTACACGCTCCGGATCGGGCGGGAGCTCCGGGTGAAGGGCGTGATCAACGTCCAGTTCGCCATCGCGCGGGACACGGTCTACGTGCTGGAGGCGAATCCGCGCGCGTCGCGCACGGTCCCCCTCGTCTCCAAGGTCTGCAACGTCCCCATGGCGCGGCTGGCGACCCGGCTCATGCTGGGCGAGAGCCTCCGGGACCTGAAGCTGGCCCGCCGGAAGATCCCCCACGTCGGCGTGAAAGAGGCGGTCATGCCCTTCAACATGTTCCCCGAGGTCGACCCGGTCCTCGGTCCGGAGATGCGGTCGACGGGGGAGGTGCTGGGGATGGCGCCGACGTTCGGGATGGCGTACTTCAAGGCGGAGGAGGCGGCCCAGCCCGCCTTGCCGCTTGAGGGGACGGTCCTCATCTCCGTGACCGACAAGGAGAAGCCCGAGATCCTGGCGACGGCGCGGGCCTTCCAGTCGATCGGCTTCCGTCTCGTCGCCACGAAGGGGACGCAGGCCTACCTCGCGTCGAACGGCGTCCCCGCCGAGACGATCCTCAAGATGCACGAGGGGCGGCCGAACATCGTCGACGCGATCACGAACAGCCAGATCCAGCTCATCGTCAACACGCCGATCGGCAAGCGGGGGGCGCAGGACGACTCGTACATCCGGAAGGCCGCCGTGAAGCACAAGATCCCGTACCTCACGACGACCGCCGCCGCCCGCGCCGCCGTCCACGGCATCACCGAGTGCCGTCTCGGCCGCGGGAAGGTGAAGTCCCTCCAGGAGTACCACGCGGAAATCGGGTAGGCCGCGGCATGGCCGGCGGAATAATAAGGCCGCCCGGGACAGCGTCCCCTGCGGCCTGTGCGCCCTCCGTTGCGTCCGGGAAGCGGATTATCGCACCAGGATCTTGACGAGCAGGTCGTCGTAGCCGTCCTTGTCCTTCCACGCCGCCGCGACCGCCATCGTCGCGCCGGCGGGGTCGATGGCCGTCATGCCCTTGTCATCCACCGCGATCGACAGGTCCTCCATCGTCACGAGCGGCCTCTCGCCGGGGAGCGCGAGGTAGACCGCCACCGTGTCGAAGAGGATGCTGCTCTCCTTCAGCTC
>CAYUME010000544.1:2682-4079 GCA_964445475.1 uncultured Planctomycetia bacterium | reverse complement strand
GGCTTTGGCGAGGCCGGCGCTCTCATTCAGCATGGTCTCGGCGAAGAAGCGCGCGGGGCCGCCGAGGCCGAGGGTGGTCAACGGGGCGAGGGGGACATTCTCCTGCAGCGGCGGTCGGGCGGCCTTGCGGGGCACGGGGGGGGATCTCCAAGGGACGCCGGCATCATATCGGATGGAAGGCGCCGTGCGAAAAAAAAGAGCAGGGCGCCCGGGTCATCCGGCCCCGGGCTTCCCGCGCAGCGCCTGGATCTCCTCCTCCAGCTCCTCGATCCGCAGCAGGTGCTCGGGCCGGGCCCGGTGCTCGCCGATGTAGCCGTCGGTCCCGTGGCAGTGCTCCGGGCGGGCGCCCTTCAACTGCTGCAGCTCCCCTTCCAGGCGCTTCAGGCGCTCCGCGTTCGTCTCGGCCGATCCCATGCGCGTGGCCTCCCACCGGATTCCTGGAAAGGGCCCCTCCGCCATGCGCCGCCCAGCATAGGGCCGGGCGATCCCGGCGGCAACGGCAATCCGGCGATCCCGGCGGCAACGGCAATCCGAGGCTACAGCATCCCGCATGATGGCGACAAGGTGCCGTGAGGATGAAGGTCCGGGCGGGCAGAGGCCCCAGGAATCGCACGACGGGACCTGCCGGCCGGATCACTCGCCTGCCGGCAGCCGCGTGGCCCGGTCGACAAGCGCATTGCGCCAGGCGTTGTCGGAGTCACCGAGCCATTGCCTCCACTCCTCCGCCGTGGAGCCGGCGTCGTGTCCCGTGACGGTCCGCAAGATGCTTAACTCGTCCCGGGTCAGGCTGTCCTTGTCCTTCATGGGAAACAGAATGCCCCACACGGCATCGAAATCCCTGTAATCGGGCTTGTAGCCGGGATAGAGCCTGACGATCCTCGCCTCTCTCAAGGCGAACGGATAGAACCCCCCGTGTCCCTTGCAGCCCGTGTCGACGACCCCCTCGACGAGCCCCCACCCGCAAACATCCTGGACGGCGGGATCCGCCATCACGAGCCAGGGGCCCGGCCTGATCAGGAGCCCGACGTCGACCTCGGAGCGGCCGATCTGCATGTACTCGAATCGGAGATTGACATATCCGAACACCTGCACGCGCTCGCCGTGCCGCGCGCGGCCGATCACATCCCGGACCAGGCACGGCGGCCGCGCGCCGCCCGCGCAGGCGGTCCACAGCAGGAGCGCCCAGCCCGACGCGGAACTGATGGTCTGCGAGAGAATCGACGATCAACCCGGCCGGATCGAGAGATGACACGCCTGGTCGAGGACGGCATCGCGGCCGGCACCTGGAACAAATACGAGAGCCGCAATCCGGTTCAACGGTGGCTCGTGCGGCGCTTCCTCCGGACCTTGCGAGACCTCGCGGCTCCCCTTTCGCAGGAATGCACCGGCGCAGTGGA